>DATEOO010000354.1:0-2038 GCA_035274085.1 Candidatus Nitrosocosmicus sp. | reverse complement strand
GTCCGACCCACTTTTAACGTTCTCACCACATTTTAACACATGCTTTACGAAGAGGGATCTACCTTCGGATACGAATGGTATGGCATCTTCAATCGGTATAACGCAATTGGATTGGTACTCCTTTTGTTTTAGAAAAAGTTTGGCACCATCAATAGTTAATGCAATTCCGCCATCAGTTCTAAAGGTACCGATTAATTTTCCATCTATGCTAAAGCTCTTGATCTTCCCAGTTTTTCTAGAATATTCAAGCTCTAAATCTTTTGGAAGAATCGAACTGATATCTCTTCCAAAGAGGAAATCCACATGAGAGCATATTTTCTGATATGGATCTAGAAATAGCTTTTGCAATTAAACAACCTAACTAAATATATCTACAATAAAAACCATTTGAATTGAAAACTAACAAGGAAAGCTTTTGACGAAGGCTTTTATACGTATTCTGCCAGTCAGCAAATCAATCTTGTAGATTAAAAATTCATCAAGATTCCTCCACTAGTCATAATTATAAAATGTAGGTTTGATCCCGATCCTATACCATTTGCCTCATACACAGAGAATTTTAAGGTCATTCGAAAGATTTGATCTGATGGTGTAAACTGTGATGAACCATATATATACACATACATACAGACGACAAATCCTAATAAATTAGACCAGATTAATTACTTACATGGTTTCTTTTTGTGAATTATGCGGAAAACATACCGAGGTAAGCAAGAAAGTAATAATTGAGAAATCAATTATGAGTGTCTGCTTTTCTTGTTCAAAAAGAGGAAAACCAGTAGACTCCAACAATGTTTCAAAGAACATAGGTTCACCAAAAGTGACTAGCCCAGTAGGATACTTATCTACCAAACCTGCATCTAGCCCGCAACAAGGCTCAAGGAATCTTTATGCCAGAAAAATTAGACCTGCTCCAAAGATTAAACCACCACCCTTAAAGAAAATCAACTGGGTTGATGAATTGATTCTTGATCAGGAATTTCCATCCTTAATAAGAAATGCTAGGAGTAAAAAGGGGCTAACTCACGAACAACTTGGACAAAAAATTAACGAAAAAGTGACGCTAATAAAGAAAATTGAAACAGGTTCGATAAGGCCTGATGAAATTCTAGCAAAGAAACTCGAACGGTTTTTGGGAATAACTCTATTTATAAACCCCAATGAAGAAGACGTAGAGGAATAGATAGGATAGGATAGAATAGGATAGAATAGAAAAAGCAATCCATGCTGCAACCTTATTTTTTGATTTTTAGATTTCTCCAGTAATGATTGAAAAGATGATAGAAGGGTCTTGAAGGAGAGATATTTAATGAGCAAGTCATCATCTGTAGCAGTACTTAGAATAGGACACAGACTAGTAAGAGACGACAGAACTACTACTCATGCTGTGTTGGTTTCGAGGGCAATGGGAAGTGAAGTAATCTATATGACAGATGTAGATGATGAAATAAAAAAAACATTAGATAAAGTCAATAAAAGATGGGGAGGGGAAAATGAATTTAGACTTGAAATCATTGACAATTGGAAAAAGGTTCTAAAAATATGGAAAGAAAATGGAGGTATAGTTGTACATCTTACAATGTATGGAGAACCCATCAATCAAAAAATAAAAGAGATCAAGGAATTGGGCAAAAAAATATTGGTCGTAATAGGAGCAGAAAAGGTTCCAAAAGAGGTTTATTTTCTTGCTGATTACAATATTGCAATCGGCAGTCAACCTCACTCAGAAATTGCTGCATTAGCTATTTTTCTAGATAGATTATTTGAAGGAAACCAGTTTAACAAGAGTTTTTTGGATGAAAAAATGAAAATTATACCCTCAAATAGGGGAAAAAATGTAATTCAAAAGGACCATGGTAATTCAAATAAAAAAAACAACAATAACAATAACTACAATAATAATAACTCCGAGCCTAAAAAACCTAAAATAGAAAATAGTTAAACACGTAATACTGCTAATCGCTAAAGGGACTAGATTGTAATATAGAATCATTATAATGTTAGATGGCACTCTTTTTAAAAAAGAAAAATCAAT
>DATEOO010000353.1:0-2281 GCA_035274085.1 Candidatus Nitrosocosmicus sp. | reverse complement strand
GTAGAATTATCCAGACCTATTCCGCTAATTATGGTCCCAAACATTTCATTGTCTCCCGAAAAATGACCGCTTGTTTTATTAACGTCAATCATAAGGCCTAGTACCTTTTTGCCCATTAGATGAACTGTAATTGGCACTTGGTTGTATTCAATTCCATTATCTGAATGAATATCTGACGTTCCTGTAATTACAATGTCGTTACCAGCAAATATCACATTGTCTGATTTAAATTTGTTAATTATATGATGGTGAGATAGGCTGCCATCTGGTTTTATCATCGTAAAATTAGCTGTGAATTCCGCAGTCATATTTGGGGTTTTTACACTTTCATTTTTTGACTCTTTGATATCTAAATTCCACATTCCACCTTGAATCCAGGTTACAACATTGTTTTTAATCTGATTATTAGCAAAATGACCATATGCTTTCACGATGCTGGTATCATTTTGTTGGGTACTTGAAGAAGAGTTGTGATTCAATAACTTATTAAAATTTGAAGAATTATCGGTATCTGTTTGTGCAGTGACTAGGTATGAGGATGGAATAAAAGATATGGAATTGTTATTACTATTACTATTCATATCCATTGACCAATATGTAATACTACTAAGTGCTAATCCTAAAACAATAATTATTGATGCAAGAAAGTTAAATGATTGATTAAAAATATACACGTAAACTTTCTGTGACTTTGACACATAAATCCATTTCGTCTCACCCCGGGATACAGTAACCCAAAAAGCAATTTTTTATTCATAACGGGATATTACGATGGTTATATCCTTTAATGACAAATCATTTCTAATGATTACGTACTTGGCAATCATCTCGATGTTCATTATGACGTTGTTTGCAATAAATGGAATTGTTACAAATAATAACAATGCTATGGGACAAACAAACTCAACGACCACAGGTGATTCTGGAAATACTGCAAAGATGCATGTTGATGAAGCACTCAAGGCCCTACAATCTAATGACAACAGCGGTGCAACTATGCATATTCAAGAGGCTCAAAAGAATCTATAATCTTAATCCCTGAAAATACAGTTTATTTTTTTTATTATAATAAATTATTTATCCTTAATTATTCTAATCCAAATTCAATTAAGGAATGATTAATCAAGACTATGATTACACAGCCTACCGAATAATGCTAGGTGGCATTTATTTTTGATAGTTCTGGTTTATATCTTCCTAGCATTAAGGAATTTGTAACCACTGTTACTGAGCTCATAGCCATTGCTAAACCCGCAAGAATAGGTAGCCAACCAAATACTGAAAGCCCAAAGATAGGAACCAGAGCACCAGCTGCAATAGGTATTAATCCCGTATTATAGGCAAAAGCCCAAAACAGGTTTTGTTTTATTTTTGAAACCGTTTTCTTCCCTAATTCCAAAGCTGTTATTACATCTCGAATATCATTCTTTATCAAGATGATGCCACCCGTTTCTTTGGCAACATCAGTTCCAGAACCTATTGCAATTCCCAAATCGGCTCTAGCCAACGCAGGTGCGTCATTTATTCCGTCACCGACCATTGCCACAATTTTGTTTTCTTTTGTCTTTAAACTAGCTACGATCTCTTCCTTTTGATGCGGCAATACTTGTGCTATTACCTTATCGATACCAATCTTAGAGGCAACGGCCTTTGCAGTTCTTTCGTTATCTCCAGTAAGCATTATTGATTCGATACCTTGGTTTTTTAAATTCTCTATCACTTCTTTTGTTCCCCCTTTAAGAGTATCTGCTATTCCAATTATTCCAGATAAACTATCATTTACCGAAACTAAAACGGCAGTCTTACCCTCTTGTTCCAATTGTGAAAGTTTCGTTTCTGTATTAGAATCAATTGAGATCTTATTGTCCTGCATCATTTTTCTATTTCCTATCATTATCTTTTGGTTGGAGAGTGTAGCCAAAAGACCATGTCCTGCTATGGCTTCAAATGTATCAGGTGAAACTACTTTAATTTCCTCTTTTTTTGCCTTAGCTATGACAGCTTGAGCTAATGGATGTTCGGATCCAGATTCTGCAATGGTAGCTAGTCTCAATAATTCAAGATTATCCATTTGATTTAACGTTATGATATCCGTAACAGAGGGCCTTCCCTCCGTCAATGTTCCAGTCTTGTCAAATACTATAGTATTAACTTTTCCTGCTATCTCTATATGTTCTCCACCCTTATACAAAATACCATATTCGGCACCTTTTCCAGCACCAATCATAAGAGCTGCTGGCGTGGCCAATCCCAAAGCACAAGGACATGCAATTATCATGAC
>DATEOO010000352.1:0-4075 GCA_035274085.1 Candidatus Nitrosocosmicus sp. | reverse complement strand
AATATTCAGGTATACTGGCCAAGGAGTTTCATCCTGAGATTAAAGGAAACGATAATTCTTGAGTGACTATAGTTCTTTTAGTATTCCAAACTTTCCTATATATACCATTTTACTTATTTTTTTGAGAGTGTATGCAGAATTACATATTTGATCTTAAAAGTAAACGGTCAAAACTTGAGAGCACTCTACAATAGTAATAAAATTAAGGAAAATGTAAAAAGGTATCGAATACAGCTCAAAAATTCTACCTAGTCAAACCATAGAACAGATTTGTTGTGGACGATGTATGATGTTAGAGGGAATATTTCCCTAGAAGCCTTTTCCTTAGGATCAGCTATTGAGGTATCCATAGTCTTATTATCGGCGTACACTACCATAGTGATCATCCTGTCATTTGATTCCAAATTGTCAGGAAGTTCAAATAAGATATTTATGCTTTCATCATAAATATCCCAATCTTCTGCCTCAATTATACTATAGGATTCTGGTTGAATGTACTGTTCATAAAATTCCAATGGTTTACTAACAATTAAAGCGGGATCGCCCATGCTATAGTTTAATCTATTCTTATTTTTTTCGTAATCTCCTTTGCTAGGTACGTTATCAGAATAGAATGCAATGTGACTTAATTGCAGATTTTTGTTTGGATTAAGCATTTTTGCTTCCAATAAATACTTATCGTTTTCGTTTGATATATTATATTTCAGATAATTGTTTTCGAAATTTTGAACAAGAACAAAATAATAATCGTTGAATGCTATCCCGATACTCACATTTGTATGAAACCTATCTAAAATGTTGTTTTTATGACCATCGTTACAGCACAAGGAATCATTGTACATCATAGAATATTCTAGCTTATCAATGGCATCAAAGGGATCTAGCGGT
This sequence comes from Candidatus Nitrosocosmicus sp., assembly GCA_035274085.1. Taxonomy (GTDB): domain Archaea; phylum Thermoproteota; class Nitrososphaeria; order Nitrososphaerales; family Nitrososphaeraceae; genus Nitrosocosmicus. The sequence goes on along the minus strand of DATEOO010000352.1, from coordinate 3,187 downwards.
TCACAATATAATTCAGAATCACGGGTACAAAAAGAATGAGATGTTATCCCTTTCAGGGCCTCATCAGTATTGATATATCTTATTTGACCAGTGTTTTGTTGTACGTAGCCGGTCCCATTATACAAAGAATATTCCATGTATGGCTTCAACCCGTTCATACTCCAATGAGATAACAACCCAGATTGTAATATTTCATAGGCATGATGTTGAGCAGCCTTATTGTCACTTAGTGAAACAGGATTGAGCCCAAAGCTCAATCGATCTATATTTATCTTGGCTAATGCATAGTTTTGCAAAACTTTCAAATTCAAAGTTCCGTTGATGGATAAACTTTCATGGAAGATGATAATATATGACAAGGAAATGAGAATTAACAGGATGTTAGTTATTACTACTACTACTAGGAACATTTTAAATATTTAGCAACCTAGGTTATGTTGTTTACACATTAAGGAATGAGGGCTATTCCCTCTAAGAAAATCCCTACAAACATTTTGATAATCCCATTTTACCATTCTGGCTGTCAAAACGATTTCGACCCACCATTTGGAACAAGAAGGCAGAACTTATTAGTATTAATGTTATACTAACAGCTGAAAGAATCTGAGATCCAGAGATACCCAATAATAATCCCACTGCTGAAGATACTGCTAAGATAATTACAATAACAGGTACCCATTTTTTAAGCAATACCTTCTTATCAAAATTAATCATACAGTATACAATGGTGTTACATAATAAATTAAGGGTTCCGGAAACAAAGGGAAATAGCACTGGACAGAAAATAAATAATAATCTAATCAATCAATTCGACTATCCCCTGTGTGAGCATAATCCGACGTAATTCTTTAGCTAAATCAGTGACGGTGATAATTCCTATCACCTTTCCATTTGATATAACAGGCAATCGTCTAATTCGATTATTGATCATTCGTTGGACCGCAACATCCACGGGAGTATCTGGTGCTGCATAGGTCTGAATCTTGGACATTAATTCAGATATCTTCACTTGTGACGATATCTTATCATTCGCACAAACTCTTTTGACAAAGTCTCGCTCCGTAATGATTCCGAGCAATTCATCATTATCCTGGACTATTAGAGAACTAATCCTTTTTTCTTTCATTAGTAAAGCGGCATCTAATGCAGATTTATCCGAATTAATTGTAACAACATGACTGGACATGATCTCACTTACCACTTCTTGCATAACAGTTTCTTAACCATTAAATAAAAAAAGATTTCCCTTAGCGGTCGTATTCCATACCTTTGTAATAATATTTGCATAAAATTATCAATAGTGGTTGACAGAACAGCTATTACAAAAGATTTAAAAATAATTATGTTAAAATAAATATATAGAAATGGAAAGCAAGAACTTTTTTACTACAATATTAAATAAAATCCGTCTCATAAGGGCATCGCGAAAGCATAAGGTAACCGCATAACTTATGCAAGTTTTAATATTTTGATTAAAATAGTATTAACTAATTTTTTCCAATTATTGATTTATTGTCAAAAAAGATCTGGAGTGCTAATGTTATCTAATGGTTTTCAAAAGTTTAAACCGATAAAATAGTTAATTTATGATTATAAAAAAATAGATTAAATTACTTGCCATGGTCTTGTAGCAAATGTTACTCCAAGCCCAGCAGCAATAATTATGCTCTGATATATGATGTTGTTCCATGGAATAGGCTTAAGTATTGGCTCACCGACTACCTGAACGGTTTGACCAGGACCTAAACCGGGACCTACGTTTGCAAGATTTAGCTGAGTATGAACGTGATAAATTCCTGGTTCTAAAGCCTTTGCTTCTATTTGGTATGGAACGGTTTCTTGAGGTTGAATTTCAATAATGTTTCCTGGCGGGTCTCGACTGACGAATTCCCATCTGTTTCCAGCATTAGTAGATTCACTGAAAAGTGATATCCAACCCCTCATTGGTCTATTTACCAAACTTTGAAGTTCGCCTGTAACTACCAATGTGTCACCAGTGTTTAGGGACTGAGCTGAAAAAGCTTCATCGTTGATTCTAACGAATCTACTTTGAAGCTGAGCTTGAACTCCGTGACCATCAGCCATTGGAAGTAGTGCAATAATACTAGCTAATATGGATGCTCCTGCGATAAAGGTTACAATTAGAAACACCATAGCGGGTTTGTTGCCGCTCTTCTTATTCATCTAGGGATTCAACTTCTTACATAGATAAAAAGTTTGCTGTATACTCTATTAATCAAACATCAATTTTTTATAATAAATATAAATATTCTTGAAATTTTATAACATCGAGTGATCTGTCCGATTCATATTAAAAGTCAAAAAATTATGTAATATTATATACTATCTCGTTAATGCATACCAAAATACATATGAAAAAGATCGAACTCTAATACAAATATCGAATCTTACGAATATAGAGTTGAGGTTATAGGTCAAAACTATGCATTATTTTTAAGAGGTGTCCTAATGGTAATAAACGAATAGGTATTAGGGACCGAATTTGTATTTTTCATTTCTAATTGTCTGCTTTATGTATGATAATGTCAACCATCATCTAATATTCTGTCTAATGTGTAGTAAGTTAACTATTTGAAACTTAATTTTCTACTTAAATTAAGCTAGTAAATAATCAAGAGCGTAGATTTGTAGTATGATTAGTGGATTAATGAGATTTATTAGATATTCACAGTGATAATAAAGATAACCATTTCTTAATCTTAGACTACAAGATTTATACTCGCATCAAATAAGGTAAATAGTATATAAAATAATAATACCCTGGCAAATTTAACTACAGGTTCTTGAACAAATTCGGTTTGAGCTAAGGTATAAGTATTAATACGATGATCTGATTAAAATAAGTTATTGAATCAAGGAACTGATTTCCAATTGAATGAGAGCGAAGAAACAGTTTTCTGTGAGCTATGTGGAAATGTTCTTGAGGCTTGCATGTGTGTGTGCCCTTACTGTGGAAAAGGAGATAAATGTGAGTGTTGTCTTCATGATTCAATGACAGGTGGTTAAGCAACCCTTCGAGTTTAGTCGGGTTGAAACTATAATAAGAACAAGTGCTAATATTAGTTTAATTAATGGTTATTTCTAGAGAGTCCATTTCTTGGGTTATTGGTGGGCCTCAAGGAAGCGGAGTAGATTCAGCGTCCCACATATTTCTAAAATCTATAGC
>DATEOO010000351.1:0-3496 GCA_035274085.1 Candidatus Nitrosocosmicus sp. | reverse complement strand
GATGAGTTTGTAAAGGCATGGGCCGAAGAGGCAGAGAAATTTAAGGGACAGCCTGGCTTCATTTCCTCGCAATTGCATAGGGGAATCGGGGGAAGTGGAATATTTATTAACTATGCAGTTTGGGAATCTACAGCTGAATTCAAAAACGCAGTTAACAAAGTCATGAATCCACACGACAGAATGTCTAAATATCCACCAAGTACTGTTGCATCTCCCCACTTATTTAAAAAGGTCGCAGTAGCAGGAGTTTGTGTTGATTAAAACTTATCAGAATCCAGCCTGGACATATTTTTATCTACGTTGTATACTGCAATGGGTTTAATAATACTGATTGAGTGAGATAAATTAATATACTAAAGAATTTTCAACAGGTTATTTATATAGCCTTAATGATGAGAAAATGAAAAATGGTAAAAGAATTTACCTAGCTATACCAAGCAAGCTCTTTTGCCATCACATTGCAAATATCCCTTTTCTGTCTTCCTCGTCTACATATGGTGGTATACACAACCGTACTTTTGGAGTTTCGAATTTCCATTAGCGTTGGTATCAATGAATGTTGTAACAAAATTTTGGGCTTTGCGACTAAAAGATCTAACAAGACGATTAAATAAAAGAGTTTAAAAAATGGGAAACGAATGTAGCATGAACGTTCTCTCTTGTGATCTGTGCTATTATCTTTTTTTCAAATGGTCATCTACATCTTTATCTATATTTTCCAAATAACTTTAAATTTTGCTATTTTCGTCAATATTGGAAAACAATATTGTTAATTCCATGTCATACTTGAATTTGACTCCGGCATTCTGCCTGCTTGATGCTGTCTTTTCTATTTTCTATTATCTTTTGTATTCCTTCAAGCATAAAGTTCTTTGAATCTGATGAAATTTTTTCTCTTTCTTCAGAACTTAGGAAAGTGTTACTCTGTATTCCCAAATGGTAAAGTATATTTTCATTAGATACTTTATTGAGTGAAGACAAGCCTGTTATGACCTTTAGCAGGTTTGCTTTTGATATTTCTCCTTTGATGATTGTTTTACCCATATAATCATTAGTAGAATACATTTCCCCACCAATTTCCTGATTATCAGTTACTATGATATTGTACTTCGAGATAAAATCCTGAACTTGATCTTTTGTTCCAGTATATAACATAGGTATAATTGCATTTGGTTCTTCTATTGCATTATATTCATGTGCTAAAACTCGTAATTCTCTTTCAGCTTCAAGGTCCTTATAGTCTGCGTAAGCAGATCCTAAAATTTCATAACAGATACCATCAACATTGACATTCACATTCTTCTTTGGATAATAGGTGAAAGCTAAAGAAAAGCTTACAGCTCCTACAATTATAAAAATAACAATTAATGGTATTGCTAATTTTAACATATTCTATCTACCTTTTATTTTGGTGATTAGCAATAATCTGTATAATATGTATAGCGTCTTTCTACTTCTTTGTTGTTTCCACTATTTATACTATGGATTGCTTTTCTTAATCCACCTTTTACGTAATCTCTAAGATATTCTGTTTGTGTATTTGTGGGATAAAGATTTGCCAAAACATATTCGAAATGTTTCATAAATTCGACTACCTTTTTTCTATACTCTTCTTTTGTAGGGTTCTTGTTGTTTGTTACCTTAAACCATGTTGTAGCACATGGAGCTGCATATCCTCTTGCCATATCATCAATTACTCTGTCAATTTCAAACAAATCTAGTTGCATAGTATATGATACTAGGATCAAAGTAATATTCTTCGTTGAAATAAAAATATTACAATATTTCTGAAACGGAAATAATATTCTGAAGCCTTTAAGATGTACATAGCATTAAATTTTCTATTTTTTCCGAAATAGAAATAAACATCAGATAAGCTTAATTTGTTATAAAGATGATTGATGAAATTGACAGAGTAATTCTTTCTGATCTAAGTAAAAATGCTCGTATACCTGTGGCCGAAATTACAGACCATCTTCGACAAATGGAACACAAAATAACAGAGAGAGCAATACGATATAGATTGAAAAGATTAGAGAGTTCTAATACTATTTTGGGATATTCGCCTATCTTCAATCCATCTATTATCTCGGATAAAATAAGCAGAACTATTCTATTAAAATTCAGGATTACTAGAAATATTTCTGACCTAGTGGAAAAATTAACCAAATACATTGACAATTCGGATTTCTGTTTGTTTTCTGCTAGAATGAGTGGGGACTTTGATTTCATATGCCATTTTGTTTTTGATTCTATAGAACAATATGAATTAGAAAGTGATAATTTTATTAACCGATTTACAGAGTTAGTTTCAGAATATCGAACTTATGATTGTAAAATCATAAAAGCAACTCCTTATTCTATACTTGACGAGCAAGAATCCAACGAAAAGAAATTCAGAATTTACAAAATAATAAATTCATTAAGGAAATCAGAAAATCTGAACACAAAACTTCAACTCACAGTAGACAGCTTGGTCAAATATTTTGATGCCTCATTTGCAAGGATGTGGTTGTTAGATAAAGATAATACAAATCTTATCTTGAAATTCAGCTCAGGAAAATATAGAAACAGCAATGGCGAATTTTCCAAAGTATCCACAAAGCTAACCAGTAAAATAGGCACAATTGTTAAGAGAAATAAACCTGTCATTACAAATGATGTAGTAAACGATCCAAGAATTAAATATCCTCTATGGGCCGAAAAAGAAAAACTGAGATCATTTGCAGGTTATCCAATAACTCATGCTGGAAAACCTATTGGAGTACTTGCAATGTTTAGTAGAAAGACTTTATCACCGATTGAATTTGAATTGCTTGGAATTTTTGCTGATCACATATCAAAAGAATTATCTACTTTCTACGAGGCTAAGGAATTGTTAAACATGGCATGATTTTACATAACTGATATTATCTACTTTTCTTTTGGAGAAAATCCCAATAAATCAGTGAGGTTGATCATTACGGGCAAGTAATAACTGACCCTGTAATAAAAACAACAATCATGTCAACAAGTATACTACACAGAATTACATGGATCTAAATGTCAAAATAAATCATCATGTTTGAAGTGGTATTGTTCAATTATCTTTCTTTATAAGAAAAATAAGGATGCCTTAAATCCGATAATGTAAATGAATGTCATATGACTAAAATAGTTAAACTACAAGTCATATCGCCACCAAATACACAGACGAACACAATTTTTACTTTGGATGATAAAGATGTCTTGTTCAGAGGAACCGCACTCGAATCCCACATTTGTGGATATTGTGGATTTGTCTTAGCAGAAAATGTTATGGTTTATAATTATCATGACATAATATTGCAATGTCCCAATTGTAAATCTTATAATGGGCCGCCAAAAAATGATAATTTTTAGTAAGGGGGATAGGATAAGCTTGTTATCTTCAGGTTTTATAGTAATTTGGACGTTGCATCAAGATAATTTAGATGATTGGCTTTGAAACAAGGAATTTAGGGGATCAAATGTATTT
>DATEOO010000350.1:0-4453 GCA_035274085.1 Candidatus Nitrosocosmicus sp. | reverse complement strand
CTATATTTTACAAGTTGATTTATAGTGCTTGTAATTTGTATAGCCAATTCTCTGGTAGGAACTAAAATTAGTCCTTGTAGAAAATTTTTCGGATTTAACTTACTCAACATAGGTAGTACGAATGCGGCTGTTTTACCAGTTCCTGTATTCGATCTACCAATAACATCTTCTCCTTTTAAAATAAGTGGAATTATTGATTCTTGAATAGGAAATGGTTGTTCGATTCCAGTTTCTTTCAATGCTTTAACTATAGATTTTTCAATACCAAGTTCTTCAAAACTAACCAATTAATATATTCAGCTCAGGATTTCTATATATGCCTGTACTATATAAAAAGCAATGCATTATAATGTTCCAATTTGTCGGTTATTTGATCATTATTTGATCTAAAAGCAACGATTTTATTTAAAAAAAACTATACTCATCAAAAGTTTTGAATAGTTTTAATTTCGTTTTGCTAGGGGATACAACCATTGCGAATGAGCTTGGAAAAAAAGGAACTTCAAGTGATATCACCATATATGATAGAAAAACTAATGAAAAAATCATCTCCTATTGTTTCCCTAATACCTATCCTGAAAAACTTCAGCCTCTTCTACAGTCTATAGCAATGTCTAACTACGTCATCATCAATATCTCTAAACTCGATTCTTTTCTTGGCGAACAGCTAATAGCAGTTGATATTTTTGGCATAAATAAGGGTTTTATTATATACGGTTATGAAATAGACGTTGAAAAAGTAAGAAATATTATAAAGAATACCAGTTTATCATCATTTCAAATACTTGATAGTTTGGAACAGCTCAAAAACAGTATATCTGAAATGGAATCTAAAACAGAAGCAGAATCAGATACCGAAACGAATCTAAATGATAAAGAAGATGAAAGTATCCCATCCTCTAAAGCCTGTATCGTAGTAGATCATGTATTTGACGTTAAGGGAGTAGGTACAGTGGTTCTGGGAACCGTAAAACAGGGGGAAATTAAAACTTATGATGAGTTAGTTTTAAGCCCATCAAACAAAATCGTGGTTATTAAATCCATTCAAATGCATGATGACCCAGTGAATGTCTCAAAGCAAAATTCTCGAGTAGGTCTTGCGATTAAGGGGGCATCTGCTAAGGATATATCAAGAGGAGATGTAATAACAACGCCAGGGTTAGCCAAGATAGCAGTAGCTGACTTCCAATTAGAGTTTATCAAGAATCCATACTTTAAGGAAGAGATATCTGAAACACAGAATTATATGATGAGTGTGGGGCTTCAGATACGGACAGTAAAAATAAAAGTAATGTCCGATTCAATTTTATCTATTTCATTTGAAAAACCACTGGCATTTGTAAAGAAGGATTTGTGCATTTTATTTAAACCAGATTCAAAGAGTATGCGGATTATGGGCCATGGAATCATGGGATGAATTATAGAGATATTATTTGTACATTTGTACAAATATACATCCTCCAGCCAACCCAAACAGATTGAATTCTTCCTTGCATAACTTTTAGGTTACGCTTTAATAATCCATTTGTTTACAGATAATTATCCCCTCTTATGTCTATGCGAAGTTTTTTCCCTCTAGATTATGTCCGTCCTAACCAGGATAAAGTACTTGATGAGCTTGATCAAGCACTCAAATCTGATTACAAATTCATATTTTTAGAAGCCCCAACGGGATTTGGAAAGAGTGCGGTAGCAGTAACGCTAGCACGATTCCTGGGGAGTTCTCATATCTGCACATCAACTAAGGATCTTCAAACCCAGTATAATAGAGATTTTCCATATCTTTCTGAAGTTAAGGGTCGAAACAATTTTCCATGCATCGTCAAAGAGGATATGGGAATAAGAGAAAGTTGTGAATATGGACCATGTCTGAAGGACGATGATTTTGATTGTCTCTACAAGACTAGAATGAGTGATTATGATGTAAAGTCGGAAGGTACCATTTATGAGAACATCGATATAAACAAATACGCGCTAAAAAAATATTATGACAAAGCAAAAGAACATTCCCAGCTTGTTAAAATCGAATGGCAGCCTTGTCATTATTATCACCAAAAATGGATTTCACTAAAATCTAGTCATACTATATATAATTACAAATATTTTCTATCTGATCTCTTTTATTCGTCTGGTGTAAACAAAAGAAAGCTTTTGATCTTAGATGAAGCCCATACTTTAGAATCTGAAGTTTCTTCGTTTAAAAATATCATATTCAGTAAAGAATCTTTGATCAGATTCTTTCCAAAAATAGATTTACCTGATAATAAACAAACAGAAGTCGAAACATGGATAGATTTTTGTGCAGGATTAAAGGAGCAATTTAGTAAATATGTTGAGAAATCTGCAAACATTTTAGGGTCAGGTGGTGACAACAGTCAGGATATGCATGTTAGCGAAAAGAATCTTATCGATGCCATCAATTATGAAAAAAATTTGTTAGCCTTTTTGGAGGATTTACGTATTAATAAGGAAAATTGGTTAGTTACAAATATTACTAAAAATGAAATGGACAATAAACTTTCGAGAATTAAATTAGAACCACTAGTAGTATCAAGTTATTTTACAGACATTTTTGATAAAGGTTCTATTTCATTATTGATGAGCGCTACTATTTTAAGTAAAGAAAATCTATGTAAGGCTGTTGGATTAAAGAACGAAGATGTAAAGTTTATACGAGTTGAAAATTCGGATTTCCCAATCAAAAATAGACCAATATATTTGATGAATGTAGCTTGGCTAAATGCAAGAACCATGCACGAGACTTTACCAAATATAGTCAAGGTGCTTGATAATCTTCTTTCTGTACACAAGAATGACAAAGGTATAATTCATACAACGTCATATTCACAGGTCCAGTTTATCAAGAATAACTTGTCTAAGGAAAATTTATCAAGGCTCATTGAAACCAATCCAAAGTTTGATAGAAATGAAATGATACTAAAACATACCCAAAGTGCAAAACCGACTGTACTCATTTCTCCATCCATGTTCTTGGGGGTGGACCTTAAGGATGATCTTTCTAGATTCCAAGTAATAGTAAAAGTTCCATATCCTGATTTAACTGATAAGAAAGTCTCGGTTCTAAAACAGCGTAATCCAAAGTGGTATGAATGGAATACTATACTTCGACTTATACAAGCATATGGAAGAAGTGTTAGAAATGCTGATGATTATGCTAATACATATATTCTTGATAGCAGTGTTTCGTTTTTATTAAAAAATGGAAAAGAGATGGTTCCCAAATGGTTTTCGGAAGCTATTATTACAAGATAGTAGAGATGTATAACATATTTTATTTTATTATGGTAATTAACCATACACGTAGTAATATCGTTTTGTGTTGTTTGAATGGAGATGCCTTCATGGTTGACAAATACAAATGAGGTTAATAGTCGCAACTATTCTTTAAAACCTACAATACGAATGGGTTCTTATTTTTTCAAGTGGTCTGATAAAGACTATGGTATTTGTCGTAGTGAATCAAGTGTTTTTAAAAATTTTATGCGAAAAGTGATTCCACTCTTAGAGTATTATATGAATGTCTTGAATTTTGAATACAAGGATAATTCACAAGAAAACTTGCTTAAAGATAAAAAACACAATATTTGTATTGTTGAAAAATACAACTCCAATGTCTCTTTTATTATGTTAATTGATAGGGAGGGATCAACAGTATTTTACCGTGAAGAAAAATTCCATATTAGATCAAGAGAATTTGAGAATCTCGAGGGAAGGAACCATGACAGTTTTGTTTTGGAAAAATGTAATAATGTAATGGTGGCAAATACCAATATTGTTTCACTAAAATGGTTACTTGGGGAACTACTATTTGACAGGGTAAAAACTGCTAATTAATTTTTTTTAATGTTGTTGTAAGATATATTAATTCTAAAATTACAAAAAGAAAAAAAAGAGTTTATTGTTGTGCTCCGGCTATGTTACCGTCTTGGTCTTGGAACTGTAATCCTACGTTGTTACATCCAACTAAAGTGGCAATTCCAGATACACATTGTCCATTCTGTTCATTTGATTGTCCTTGTTCGATTTCTTGTTCTGATTCGTTAGATTTCCCCTTTGTTGCAAATGCTACGCCGTTATTGTCAAAGGCTATTACTGAACCTATAAGGGCTGCTGCAATAAACATTGCAAAAAGTCCAACTTTGTGGGTTTTTGTTATGTTACTCATTATAATCAGAATGTATAATTGAAATTAATTATATCATAGTTTGGATACATGTTACTATCATTTTAACATGAAATCTTGTATCAGTTTTATTTATTAGAACTTTTTACTTTGATTTTAAGTTTTGATTACATCAATCAATTAGAATACTATGATAACAATAATGAGGTGATAATATACGGTTGAAATAATCTGTGGATTTAATTATTTATTGATATGGTGATATGGATCTGTTCAATCATTCAATCAATCATTCAATCAATATGAGTG
>DATEOO010000349.1:0-5176 GCA_035274085.1 Candidatus Nitrosocosmicus sp. | reverse complement strand
GAGAATAAATTTGCATTCGACAATGGTGTTATTACTTTTGATGCCTGGGATTGCAACCGCTCTATGGCTAATGTCTCCCAGTGGTTAAAATCTCACACCTACAAAAGAGATATTTATATATCATTTGACATAGATGTTTATGATATTTCGTATTTACCTTGTACCGGAACGCCAGAACCGTTTGGATTAAATCCTTTTCAAGTTTTAGAGCTTATGAATAGCATAAGCGATACTGCAAGATTGGTTGGACTTGATTTCGTTGAAACAGGATTAAAGAACAATGATTACAGAGAAGGAACGTTGGCTACTCAAACACTACTTAGGATCTTGTCTAGGTCATATATGGCTAATCTCTAAGTGCTTAATTCAACCCGGAAAAAGATGCTATGAAGCAATTCTTGGTCTCTTTGAAAGGTATTCAGGTAAATTGATAGGAAGATCGGGCTTGCCTCTCATTGGTTCCTTGATTATATTTATCAATTCATCTATGCTCGCCGGATAACTTAGTTTTTTTAACCTGTCCCGAACTGAAATTGTATTAGCGGCAACTTCCTTGTCTCCAATTATTACTATATAATGAATCCATTCAGTTTCTGCATCTCTAATCTTTTTAGAGAGGGTATCTTCTCTATCATCAATGTCAGCGCGAATAGAATTACCTTTCAGCATCTCTAATAATTCAACACATTTGGGGATAAAATTTTCTCCGACTGGAATTAATCTAATTTGAGTGTTCATTAACCAAATTGGTAAGTAGGGTGTTCTTCCTTGCTTCATCATCTTGGCTGATTTTTCAAGTAAAGCAAAAATGACACGTTCAATGGCTCCGCTAGGTGAATTATGCAAAATTATGGGGTGTTTCTTATTGCCAGACTCATCAATAAAGGTAATATCGTAACGTTCACTATTTTCAATATCAATCTGATCTGTAGCCAGTGCAGAAGCTTTGCCAGAGTTATCTAGAAAATTAAACTCCCATTTAAGAACAAAATAGAAGAATCTGTCGTCCCACATTTCTACGAGGACTGGTTTACCAATTTTTGATACTATTTGTTGAACAAACTTTTTATTCTTGGTATAAAATTCTTTAGTAAATCTTATGGCCATCTCTAAATCATTTTCAGTAGAGATTCCAATTTCCTCCATTACAGAAACAGATAAATCAAGTCGTTTTAAAAATTCAATTTTTACCTGATCCATGTCCTGACAAAATGCATGACAATCAGGCATACTAAAAGCACGCAACCGTCGTAAACCAACTAGTTCTCCGCTCTTTTCTCTCCTGAAACTATATCTAGTTAGCTCGTATAGTTTGAGTGGTAAATTTTTGTATGATATCTGAAAGTCTTTGGTCATCAGGAATTGGCCAAAACAGGCTGCAAACCTCAAAAACAGATCCTTCTGATCTGACTTTATATTGTACTGTCTTGCGGGAAAGCGATTGAAATAACTCTCCATCGATGGATGGTGCGAATCATACATTATGGGTGTTTCTACTTCCAGTCCCCCGTATTGCAAAACCTTTTTCGTAACAAACTGTTCTAGTAACGATTTTAACAGTCGACCTTTTGGATAAAATCTCATGTTTCCAGAATCAGAAGCAGACTCATAATCGGCAATACCAAGTTTTCGCATTAACTTTACGTGAGGAGGCTGGTCTTCTACTGTTCTTTTTCGAAGTATTTCATATTTAAACAGATTCTCGAGATTGCTTTCAGTTTTTTTGAACCTATAATCATTGTAAGGAATCAAATTACCTTCTACGGTTAGCACATACCAATTTGATTTTAGATCCTTCTCGGCAGTTAATGCACTGGAAATAGATCCTTCGCTTTCATTTGTCTCTGATATGGAAGGATCAATTTTAACTAAAGTTTCCTCCTGCCTTTGGGAATCTTTTTTATAAATAGCTCTTGAATTTTCCGATAATGGATGTCCCTTGATCTTGAGCCCTAATTCTTTTGTCCATCCAAATGGTGCTCTTTTTACAATAATTGTATCCTTACTTGCCCTTAAGGCATTTTCTAACTGAATCATTAATTTGTATGCACTTCTGGGGGCCTCTAGACTAGAACTTAGATGTGCATATGGATAAATTACAACAGAGTCACATTTAATTTTCTTAAGATATTCTAAAGTTTCTTTTACAAATTCTTCAATTAAAGTTTCATCATCTCCCCGTTCTATTGATGTTAATATTACAACTGTATCTTCAATTCTTTGTTTCTCATTCTTAAATATAGGTTCAGCGTCATCTATCTCCTTTTTGACAGGTAAATACTCTACAAAATCTACATGTAACTGTAATATTCGCATATTTACTAATTAGAATATTTAGTTTGATATATTCCATACCTATTTCATAAGAATGAAATGTTTTTTTCTAAGAATTGATGCTGATATGATGTGGGAATAGTGGATTTCGCCCTGGCCTGTTCATACGATGATTCTCAAGAATATTGTACTTACGACAATCTGATTTCTGGACCTGATGAACAATTAGATTACTCACTAATGTTTGTCATTTCCAAAGTGGCTGAATTGTCCAATGTTAGCAGCTTCACAAATATTGAAGACTTGATCGAAAGAGTAATTTCTCATGAAACTATCCATGTTGTTATCTTACAACTAGAAGGAAGAGATTCATCGGATAAATTGGATGACCTTGAGATTTCAATAACATTTGGAGCCGGAAGGACGCATTTGATAAGGATGAATTATTTGGGATATGCGAGTGATAATACCGGCCTGGTGACTGCTACTCTGTAAAATCTGTAATCTTAAAATTTTTATGCTGCTCAATTGTCTTGATAATCTCACCCTTAACGTTGACCTTTAAATTCAATGATGATATTTGTTTCATAAATATTAGTTCGTCCTCCAAGAGGAATTGACCACTATTGAATATCTGATTGTAGATCAACCTTTGATGAATCGATTGTAGCCTCCTTAAATTATTGTATAATTTGGTTACATTGATCTGAGGGTCCATTTTTTCCAGCGTTCTGATGAGAAGCATTTTATTTACATTTAACAAACTATCTGAATACACTCGGCCGTGTCTATTTATGACAGCGAATTCATCCTTTTCCTCAAAATATCCTATCAAAGTCGAAGGCAATATTCTTGACAACCCGCTTTTCAATATTTTTGTAGAATGTTTACTATCTAGGATCACTATAGAACGACCAAATGAGAGAATTGCTTCAATTACTTGATTCGCCAATCTCTCATCGAGTTTATCCTTGTTAGATTTAATTTCTATCGGATAGATACTAATTTTTTCGACATTCATTTTGTAAGTCTCAGAAATTGTATTTAACAAAGTTGATCTAACAAAAATGTTCTTTAAATCATCATTTAACTCAATGGTACTATTTCTAATATCCTTTTTTTTGATGTTTTTTGTTCTACACACTGCCAGAATGAAATCAAATCTTCTACTTAATGCCTCATTTTTTATTTCTATATATTTTTCGTTATGGTTAGAAGAATTTCCAAAAAAGTCATTTCTCGGATACATGTTTAGAAAATCCAAGAACCGATCTTTTAGTTGAATTTCATTCATATCATAAGATTACAATTTAAAACATAACTTTCAATTTGGATCCTTGCACACAGCCTTCAATCTTTTAACAAAGTTGTCTAATTCTGACATCATTTTTCTTTGGTTTTGTTCATTTTTGTTTATAATGTTTATCAATGAACTACCAACAATGATCCCATCTGCACCAGATTCTATTATTCTCTTTGCATCTTTAGGCGTGCTAATCCCAAAGCCCACTGCTAGATGTTTCCCATACGAGGATACAATTGCTTTTGAACGAGATACGGATTCAAAGGTGTAATTTTCAAACTTATTTCTTGCTCCGGTAATACCAAAAATTGATACCATATAAACAAAACCAGTAGACAGGGCGGCTATCCTGCTTAATCTTTGGGTACTAGTGTTAGGAGAAGTTAGGAAAACCGTAGAGAGGCCCAATTTCGTAGTTATTTTTAAATAATCATCGGCTTCTTCAAAATTCAGATCTGGAACTATAAAACCATCTAAGTCACTGTTTTTAGAATGATTTAAGAATTTTTCTAATCCATTCGAATAGAGTATATTTGAATATGTCATTAATAACAAAGGAGTTTCACTATACCTCTCCCTAATTGATTTTGCCAAGTTTAAACAGTCATGAGGAGTTATTCCAGAATTGAGAGTCTTTGAAAATGCATCTTGGATTACAGGCCCGTCTGCCATAGGATCAGAAAATGGCACTCCTATCTCGATTATATCAGTTCCAGATATGATTAGTTGTTCAATTATCTTCTTAGATGATTCTAATGTAGGATATCCTCCTACAATATATCCGATCAATGCCTTCTCATGCCTTTTTGCTAAATTGTCAAACGTTTGGGTAACGTTATTTTCAGGCTTCAAGGATGTGCAAGTCCCTTAGTTTTCATATTCTTTTAAATACCTTCCTTAAGTCCAGACTGAGACAGATAATTCCTTACTATTTGCAAATCTTTGTCACCTCTGCCTGATACAGTTATTACGATGGTTTCGTCCTTCTTGAAATTCTTAGAGTACTTTAAGATATACGCAATGGCGTGTGCAGATTCTAAAGCAGGAATAATTCCTTCAAGTTTTGACAACTGTAAAAAGGCCCTAACGGCTTCTTTATCGGTTACGTGGGGATAAATGGCTCTGTCTGTATCTCTTAGATTTGCATGTTCGGGGCCAATTCCAGGGTAATCGAGTCCAGCGGAAATACTGTGTGCTTCGCTTATCTGTCCATTTTGATCTTGTAAAAAATAACTTTTCATTCCGTGGAAGATGCCTACTTTTCCTTTTGATAATGTAGCCGCATGTAAATCGGTACCAATACCTTCTCCTCCTGCTTCTACTCCTATCAGCTTGACTTTCTTATCATTTACAAATGGGTAAAACGATCCAATAGCATTACTCCCGCCACCGACACATGCTATGATTGCATCAGGCAATTTTCCGGTTAGCTTCTGAACTTGTTCCCTGATTTCCTTCCCTATTACGCTTTGGAAATCCCTTACCATTGTAGGGAATGGATGCGGTCCCATGACTGAACCAATTAAATAATGGGTATCTTGAACATTTGCTATCCAATCTCTTAAAGCTTCATTTATAGCATCCTTAAGTGTCTTTGAC
>DATEOO010000348.1:0-3666 GCA_035274085.1 Candidatus Nitrosocosmicus sp. | reverse complement strand
GGAATGTTTGGTGAAAACCTGACTACTCAGGGATTAAATGAAGACACAGTAAACATAGGTGATCAATACCAAATTGGTTCATCACGGTTAGTTGTAACACAACCTCGAATGCCTTGTTACAAGCTAGGGATCAAATTTGGTCGCATGGATATACTAGAGAAATTCATCAATAGTCAACGTCCGGGAATCTATTATAAGGTATTGCAAGAAGGTGATTTAGGTGCTGGAGACAACATAACATTGTTGTACAAGGATAAAAATAATGTTACTATAAATGATATTGTCAGTTTATATCTAAATGATCGTTATGATAAAGAAAATATATCCAAAATGAAAAAAGCAACAAAATTAAAGTCTTTGCCCGAATCTTGGAAAATTTACTTTAGTCAAAAAATATCCCGGTTGCAGAAGAGCTAGATATCACCAACTGACTAGACCGTTGCACTTTTAGCAAATTAGCAATTGATGCTATATTGATTATGTCTTTGCATTATGATTTATCTAATCAATCAATCAATCAATCCATCTATTTGTATCAAGGTACAAAACTCTTTGATAAGGTTATTTATTTAATAATTTTTGAATTCTAACAATTATCATATATTTAGTTATTGATCATCAAAGTTATCTGGATTAGGGGATTGATCTTGCATCGGCAAACTAAATCCAAAGGTTACACCCTTTCCATCTTGATTATTTTTAGCCCAGATCCTTCCACCATGGGCCTCGATTATCTTTTTAGAAACATACAAGCCAAGTCCTGTACCTCTG
Source organism: Candidatus Nitrosocosmicus sp. (assembly GCA_035274085.1). Classification (GTDB taxonomy): domain Archaea; phylum Thermoproteota; class Nitrososphaeria; order Nitrososphaerales; family Nitrososphaeraceae; genus Nitrosocosmicus. The sequence goes on along the minus strand of DATEOO010000348.1, from coordinate 2,895 downwards.
CTTGATTTTTTTACAAATCTAGTAAATAACAGAGCAAGATCGTCTGGATGAATTCCCTGTCCCGGATCACTTATAGTAATCTCTATTTCCCCTCCATTGTTTATTTTTTCCATATTTATTTTTATTTCATCCTCGTCTTTTGTAAATTCAACGGCGTTATCTATCAAGTTCATGATAACTTGTGTCAATCGAGATTCGTCAGCATTTAATATTTGACTGTCATCAGAAACATATGACTCTTCAAGTACAATATTATACTTACGATCGCCTTTTTTCTTATCTTGGTAATTAGTCATTATCTCTGTTATCAATTCCTTAAGGTCAATTGGACCTTTATTTAGTAGCAATAGATCGTTCTCTAGCTGCGATATTTCAAAGACTATATCGACTAATACCTTGAGTCGTTTTACATTTCTACTTATAGCTTCCATAGGGTGTTTATATAACTCAATGTTACCAATCATTTTCATTAAAATATCTGAGAAGCCCAGCAAAGATTGTACGGGATTTCTTAATTCATGAGCAGCTATATTTATAAATTCCTTCTGCATATCATCGTGAATCTGAACATTTCTATTTGCTATTTCTAGGTTTTTGTTTGCGTCTTCCAATTCCTTGGTTCTCTTTTTAACTGATTTATCCAAGGCGATGTTTACTTTACTTAGGAACAAGACAAATAACAATACTACCGCGATTATAGCTATTATTAAAGTCAACATTTGCAGCCTTTCCTTGTCAATTATTTCATTAATTTTTGAATAAATAAAAGAGGTTGGCGATATCACATATACAGAATACTTGGGAGAACCATTGATCATAACTGGGTATCCCGACGTTAGTCTTTCATTGTTTTGGAACTTGTAAACTGCAGAAGAAGGAGATCCTGAGGTGACTGTTTTTATTAGATTATTTAGATTATCAGTATGCCCAGTGAAATTCTGGCTAAAATTTCCAAAAAAAGGTTTTCCTACTAGTGCTGGTACAGGATGTACCAACAATATGTCTTTGTCATCTAAAACTGCCAAATACTGTGAATGTACGTCGTAGATATTTCCATAGTAGTTAAAAAATTCATTCGTTGGAATTACCGCGCCTACAAGACCATTATAGTAAGAACCAGTGAGATTTGTTTTGACGATTGGGTAAGTCATTGCGATTCTATTTTTACCATCAATTCCAACAAACATATCAGAAATTACAGGAGACATTGTATTTTTTGTCTGATTAACCCAGCTTCTAAAAGAAAAGTCCTTTCCTACATAAGATAGGTTTTCGCTAGGGGCTATATCGATAACAGAGATCCCATTTTTATCTTGAAGGAACATCCTGTCCACAGGGGTAGAGGAATTTATTTTGTTGTAATAATCTGCCAATAATCTTTTAGTTAAATTGGATGTAAAATCTCCTTCTTGAATATTACCAGACATTGCTAATCCTTGCAGCCTTGATATAATCAATTGTATATCCGACTGCAGGTGGTGCGCTATAGCACGATTTGAATCAAGTTGAACCTGTTTTTGTTGTTCAAATATGCTGTTTCTTATACTGTTTTCTGTTTCATGCTGTAAGTAGAAAAATGTAATAAGTGGAATTATGACTATGAAAATAGCAGCAACGTAGATTGAATTCTTTAATATAAAAAATGTTGAAATTGATTCCTTAAAATCATAGAATCTGCCAAGTTTCATAATATACAATTACTATATAGATAGCATGAATAAATTGTTATTTCTCTATTATTACATAAACTCACAAAACCTGTGTTTTAATTTGTTAAATTTTTGCAAGCTAATATATTTAATGACTTGGAATAAGATCTACATTTAATTTTTCTAAAAGCATATGAATTATTTGGTTTTTAACTATCAAAATTGACATGTTGCTAATTCTTATTGTATTGCCGCATAAATTTACCTTAAATAAATATCATATACCATCAATCATTATATCTATATGCGGAACTGTAAACAAGATAAATACAGATTATTTCTTAGTTTCACTATATCTATTGTTTTAATTTCGTCATTTTGTTCGACAATTTTTGTACTTGCTCAAAGTCATGAACCGTCTTCCTTAGATCCTATTTCTTCTGGTACAAAATTTGATTTTAAAAGAGAGTTATCTTCACAAACTGAAAACCCTAACTCTACTCAAATTTTTTAGCCTGAAGGAATAATAGTCGATAGTAATGATAACTTGTATGTAAATGATATACAGTCAAATGAAATAAAAAAATATGATGTAAATGGAAATTTTATTCTAAAATGGGGAAATCAACCTGTTAATGGAATTTCGCTAAATCATCCTCATAGTAGTGAAATTGATAATCAAGGGAATATTTATATTACAGATCAAAATAACAAACGGGTTGTAAAGTTCTCTCCTAATGGTACGTATATAATATCCCGGGGGGAAAATAATAATAGTGGTGCTAATTTTGCACATCCACATGGCATTGCAGTAGATTCCAAGAATAATGTCTTTGTATCTGACAGAGATCTTGATAACATTCAAAAGTTCTCTCCTAATGGTACGTTAATACTATTATGGGGTAGCAAAGGCCCAGGCAATGGTCAGTTTGAAATGCCTTGGGATGTTGCGGTTGATAGCGGAAATAATGTTTTTGTGCCTGACTATGGGAATAATAGGATTCAAGTTTTCTCCGACAACGGTATATATCTTAGAGATTGAGGGACAGAGGGAAAGGGACCCGGAGAATTTAATCACCCAGCAGTTATAGCATTTGACAATGCCGAAAAATTATACGTGATTGACTCAGACAACCAATGAATTCAAATATTTACAAAAAACGGTACTTATATTACAGGATTTGGACAAATGGGTGAAGGTCCTGGGGAATTTTCAAAACCAGAGAGTATAGCCCTTGATTCGAAT
>DATEOO010000347.1:0-4203 GCA_035274085.1 Candidatus Nitrosocosmicus sp. | reverse complement strand
TTTCCTAAATTCGACTTTTTTTCTGACATCGCCATTGACTGTTTCAGCTAACCTTTTGAGGAAATCAAAAACTTGGAATTGTTCAGCATAATCCAGTTCTGAAATCTTCATTATTTAAGAGTCCTTGCTTCTTATTGCATTTAAAGATACGTCGACACGATACTTTCTTTAAACATATCATCATTCTAAATCCATACTATATGTATAATTAGTGTGGATTCCCTCAGTAATATCAGCGACATTATTGAATTTTGAAATATCTATTATTAGCAAGAATAAACCCAAATAAATGAATATTTTAATTCATTTTAGTTATTAAGACAATAATGAGCATACTATAGGTAGTAGAACATAAGATTGTCAAGCATTCTTAATGGCAATGAGAAGTTCACTCTAGTCATCAATCAGTTTCATGTTATATACTTGATGGGATCGACACAAGCCAGATAATTATAATCTTTATTTGAACAATCTAATCAATCTTGTCTGTCAATGAGATAAATTTGATCAGAAATCAGACTAAATTAGAAGTATTTCGATCTACTTAAGAATATAATCAAATAAACAGTCTATCTACTTCATTCTATTATTATAGAAATTTATGTTAATTCTATAAATTTTATAATAAATAAATGTTTTATTTATATTGTCGTAAGTTAGTGATATGTTTATTAACTTTTTTGAATAGACATAAATGACCTAGAGAATAGAAATTAGGCTACACTCATGTCATAAATGTTATAGTAAGGACTATGGCAACGAAGGGTACGTCGCAAACTACTTTCTATCGTTAATCTGTAGATCCTATGCTAACATTTATGGAAAACGTGAGGTATAATATAACAAGATGATGATATGGTCTCAAGTCTGCTGATGCCTTTTACTATTTTCTAGGAATGCTTGAAGAATTCTAATATATCAGATTTTTGTACTTATATTTGTAGTATGAAATGTAAAATAAATATGGACAATGGATTACAAATCGAATGAAAATGACTGTAGCTATCCATTAGCTACTGACTTGACGATCCATAGGATCATTAATGGTATGTGGCAAGTCGCAGGAGGACATGGATATATCGATCATGAATTGGCAATTGAAGACATGTTAAAATATCATGAAGATGGATTTACAAGTTGGGATCTTGCAGATATTTATGGCCCTGCGGAAGATTTTGTTGGACAATTCCGAAGAAGATTATCTGAGATAAAAGGGGATAAAGAACTAGATAAAATTCAAGCATTAACAAAATGGGTGCCGAATCCAGGAAGAATCGAATACTCTATCGTCAAAGAAAATATACAAAAATCACTCTCCAGAATGGGTTTAGACTGTCTCGATTTACTTCAGTTCCACTGGTGGGATTATAATAATCCATATTACCTGGATGCACTCGAATATTTGTCTAAACTACGTGATGAAAACATAATCAAACATATAGGCCTTACAAATTTTGACACCGATCGCTTGCAAATCATTATAGATTCAGGATTGCAAATTGTATCAAACCAAATCCAATACTCAATCATAGATCGTAGACCCGAGGTAAAAATGGTACCCTTTTGTAAGGCGCACAATGTCAGGCTTCTTGCCTACGGCAGCCTCTGTGGAGGGCTTTTGTCAGAACGATACCTTAAAAAAATACAAGAACCGTCTGCCCTTGATTTAGATACGTTGAGCCTGAAGAAATATAAGAAGATGATAGATAAATGGGGCGGATGGGGTTTATTTCAGGAGCTTTTATCCACCTTGAACGATATAGCACAAAAGCATAAGGTAAGTATTGCTAATGTAGCAACTCGGTACATCCTACAAAAACCCGCAGTCGCAGGAGCCATTATCGGCGTAAGGCTCGGAATATCTGATCATAGAAAGAGTAATACACAAGTATTCAACTTCAGTTTAGACAAGTCAGACCATGATACAATAGATACCGTATGTAGCAAGTCAAATAACTTATTTGATATGGTAGGTGATTGCGGTGATGAATATAGGTAATCATTTTAAAGAGTTCTATCCTTCATAGGACATCATGAGTTTTTTTACCTCTTTGAAGATAACACTTTGGTAACAGAATTCTACATTAGTAACAGATTATCAAAAATGATAAAGATGTGGGGAGGAGATCTATTTGTTGATTTGATTTTAAATCCTTCTTGATAATCTAGAATTGATATTGTGATGAACCTTGATAGCTTTTACTATTTAAACCCGATTGTCAAATTAAAGCTAATCAAACAATAAACAACATTTTTGGGAAATAACAAATTGGATACAATTATGGCAACACAAAAGGTATTAGTTCTCGTAATTAGAGACATTGTGCGTTGTACATATTATGAAATCGAGGGGTTACGACGGTATTTTGTATCGCACCTCCCGAGAATTATGTCCTTTGGATTTATCCTTGTTTATTAATTATACCATACATATAGATATTTATCATCAATACTTGCTCAGGTCCCTCTTATCATGAGGAACATATTACCTTAATACTCTGTATATACGGTAAAGACTTTGTCAGCTGTTCTGAATCTAAATACTTTTGAAGCACTATGCCATCGATAAATCATTTTTGCTTCACAAAGATTGTGAAATTGTATCTATTCTTCTTCTCATGTCTTTTTATACTGTCAGCCTTACTAAAAATTAACCTTTGATGTCTTGATTTGTTGGATGTAAATATAAAGTTGTTTCACAGTAAAGTCATCACCTAGTCTTTTTCTTAAAAAGTTACCGACATTTAATATACCTTTGAAATTTTCATTTTACGGATACTTTTGATATCTGGCCTATATTGATGACATTATATCGAAGATTATATATCAGTAAGACATAATATATTTATTTTAAGGGGAATAGAACACGACGAGAGTAAAATTTTATAATAACCAACAATTGTCCGATATTGAAAAAAATATTAATGAATTCCTTAAAAAAGAAGAAGTCAAACAGTTAATTGATATTAAATTTACCGCTCTTAGCAAGAACGGTACTGATGAATATACTGCTGTGATTGTTTATCAAGAAAATATGAATCTAGGTAAAGAGGATCCTCAAATGTATGAGTAATTTTGTTGTTATCTTGGACTCTTTTTAGTTTGATTGGCACTTTTTACTATATGGTTTAGATACTCTTAGAAGACAAAAGGAAACTACGAGTGACTTTGTACCATTACACTGATTAATCGAAATCTATTGTGTATCATAGACCGTGATTTGAAATGCAAGGATATAGTAAAACTAAACATGGTTTGGGCAGGTATATATTGTTATATAATAACTTTTTTTCACAATAATCTATAGGAATAATCTTTTTATAGATTTATAGTGATAATAATTTGATTGAATATGGTCATGGTGGGTAATTATATTCAAAAGTATATGCCTAGAAGGACTGACATAGCTTTATCGATTAATGAATACAAAAAAAGACAGCAACTACCTTCGTGCTGTATACCTAATTGTCATTCCTATCCCTTATCGAGGTGTACCATATGTTCAACTTATTGCTGTTATGCTCATGTTTATGGCCATGGTCATTCGATAGAGAATTTTGAAATACTTAAATAATTTCACTTTAAGATTATTAAAAAGACCTCATATATTGGGGAAAACTAGTAAAACGATCAAAGATGGTATGTTTTACACGAATACTCAAACCGACTACTGGCTAAAATGACATTATTACCATTCCTGGATCATAAGTAGTTGATTAATTTTTTCCGTTGCTTTTACATTTGTAAAGATCTGTAGTTAGATATTTTGGTATGCTATGCAAATTGTAAATGGCTTTAAGAATATTAATATTAATCCATACCCAGGATTGCATTATTCAATGATATAATAAATACTTTAATATCTTATCTTGAAGTTACTGTTGTTAATCCCTTTTTTGTTAACATTCAATACAAAGAAGATACTCTATTAGTTAAGATCTTCTTAAAGATAGTAATTTTTAAAAGCCTGCATATAGTCCATTATAAATTTCAATTTCAAATGCGATATTAGGATGAAATAAGCGATCGAAAAAAAAATGATTAGTTGTTTATTTGTCCTAAGGCATTATTACCTTTATTGAATTGGTCTTGGAAGTTAAAGTTGTTACCAGATAAAATTGTACTTCCGCCAGAAACTACTTGACTATTTTGTTTCGATTTTTGAGCTTGTTGGATTGCTTGTTTTGCCTTGTTACTCTTTTT
>DATEOO010000346.1:0-3766 GCA_035274085.1 Candidatus Nitrosocosmicus sp. | reverse complement strand
CACTACTATCTGATGTGGAGCCGTCATCAGTGGTATCTGTAGACCCATCGGATGTATCATCACTATTCTCTTGAGACCCGCTAGCATACATGATTGTTGAAGCAGGTAATATCATTGAAATCATTATTAAAAATATCCATGAAATAGTTATTCTATTCATAGTTGCCATTGAATTGCAATATATATAAAGTCGTTGTTATCTGCCACAATAGAAAATTGTGAATGTATCAAAAACAGCAGATATGACATGGGATCCTGAAGACTAATAACAAATTTAACTATAGTATAGGTCCATTTCTATTTTCGTCAAAGGCAGTAATCGAATTGCCTCTAAATCGATAGCATTCAAAATACTTTAATTCAACTAAAGCCTCCGTTGCTAAAGTCAAAAAAAGGCTGACAAGAACTAACCGAAAAGACAAATACATTAGTATTAATTCATATAGATTCTAATAATCATATATCATCGTAATGAATATTTTTTCAATTCCCCTTTTGTTTGTTCTTTTGCTTTTTTGTTGTTGTATTTACGTTCACTTCGAATTTACTAATTCGTTATTTGCATTTGAACTACCCACCACAACGCTTTACAATGGTAGCGATACTAATAGTTTTGATTCGGATCTAATTACCGACGAGTCCAGTTATACAGTAAATGAAAGAAATGACACCCAAAGCAATTATCTGATTGATATTAGTTCAAACAAGGGTCATTCAGAGTTACCAAAGTTTGCAGTAAATGGGAAAAATATCTCTATCATTTGGTTAGACGATTCATCTGGAAACAGAGATGTTTTTTTTAAAAGAAGTGTTGACGGGGGAAAGACATTTGAAAAAACTATAAACTTGGGTAATATTCCAGGAGGGGCATACGACCATCAAATTGCTGTAATCAATAATTATGTTTTTGTAATATGGGAGCAGTCGCCAGACAATAATGGTCAAATTTTTTTAAAGAAAAGTACTGATTGGGGAAAGACATTTGAAAAAACTATAAACTTGGGTAATAATACCGGATTATCTGGAACTCCTCAGATAGCGATTTCAAAAAGCGACTCAAGTGATACAGATAGTAATTCCATTAATGTACATGTAATATGGCATGACTCCTCTAAAGGTATAGTATTAAGAAAGAGTGACAATGGAGGTAACACATTTGAAAAAGCCGTCAGCTTAAGTGATAACTATCCCCTATCATTTTTTCCAAAAATTACTACCCAAGGAAATAACGTATATGCAATTTGGATAACCATTTATAACAAAGGTATGGAAAATGAGACAAGAGAAGTATCATTTGCAAAAAGCATTGACGGGGGAACCTCTTTTGGCAAAGTTACCAATTTGACAAATAATGCAAAAATTTCTTTTAATGCGCAATTAGCATCCTTGGGTAATAACGTATATGTTTTATGGACTAATGGTACTTTTGTAACAGATGAATTTCCTATCCTTACAGATACTATGTTTAAATATAGTGATAATTCAGGCCAAACATTTCATGACACAATAAGTTTAAACAATTACACAGGCTGGTCGGTTAATCCAATGATTAAAACCGCTGATGATAAATTATATATACTGTGGGAGGAAAGAAGCCAAAATGGAAATGGCGATATATTTTTTTGTCTGCTAGATGACAAACATGCAAAAGAATGTAACTACAAAACAAACTTAAGCAATGATGGTGATGATTCCTTTAACCCATCTTTTGATATAACTAATAACAATGCTTATGTTGCATGGATTAATGAAGATTCAAATTTTTCATCATCCATTATTATCAAAAAGATTAACTCCCAAGCGAATGATTATACGGAGAAAAGAGCTACATTATTTAATACATATGCAAATGCCTCAAATCCCCAAGTGGCAGCATCAGATGTAGATAATAAAGCATTTATCATATGGAATGAGTATTCTGATTTTGATGACGAGATCTATTTCGCAAGTATTGACTATCCATATACCTATAACGGTAAACATGAAATAAACAATAATAAGAACGAAACCAATAAAAGAAATACTACTCTCCAGTACAACTTCGATAATTATTTTCCATTGGAAAATATTAACAACAGATCCTCAGATAACTATCTTTCTTCAAATAATTTCGACAATATCAGTATTGCACTTGTTGATCCAACTTTTACAAATACCGCTTATGATAACTCCTTTTATATATTCTACAATCTTTACAACAATAATTCATTCTATCAAAATCATACAAAATATCTTAATCTATTAACTGGCAAAATTGATAAAGAATCAATGCCCGGTTTTAGGACACTTTATCTCCAGAACCATATCTCTAAGTTAATGCCAAATGCAAATGTTACAATTATATCCGATCCTGATGTCCATAATGGAAATATTTTTGATGGCAATACCAATAGATCTAACAAATACGATGTAATAATTTTAGAACATCAAGAATATGTAACCCAAGAAGAGTATAATAACCTAAGACAATTCGTAGCAAATGGAGGTATTTTGATTCTACCATACAGTAATATATTCTATGCAGAGATAAAATATGATCCTAAAGATGACACAATTGTTTTGGTTAAGGGGCATTCTTGGGAATTTGATGGCAAATCGGGCTCAAAAAGTATCATTGCAGAGAGATGGAAAAATGAAACATCAGAATGGGTGGGCAGCAATTATGCCAATCAGTCCTCAGGGATCATTTTTGGAAATAATCCATTTGGTTATTTAACACACGAGGAACAATATATCACTAATCCTAATGTCAATATTTTGCTTGATTACAATGTAACTGTTCCGTCGATAAATCCAAAAGATTTTCATGACTTTAGAATTGCAGCATATGAACACAACTATAAAAAAGGTAAGGTCCTAGATTTTGGAATTTATCTTTCCGACGACGTATTAACTAATGAAAGATTTATCAGATTTTTCGATAGCATTTTATTAAAATACGTCCATGAAGATTTAGATTAGTGATCTATAGATATTTATAATAAGTTTCTTTATAATCTAGTCCTCATCTAATTCTTTAATGAATTAATGACTTCGATCTCATTTAAGTGATGGCGTAGGCATGATTTCAGATGCTCATAACAATATAATTTTGAGCAACAAAGACATCGTGCTATTGGTTTACACAAACAGAGATCACAAATATACCGATTAACATTAATAGACTGCTGCATGTCCTTCACCTTAACTACAAGATCTGTCACTATCTGGATCAAGAAGACAAACTAATTTACGTGGGTTATACTTCTTTGCCAATTTGTAGATAGGAACATCGAACCGACGTTCTATTAGGCAAGATTTTTGAGTTATTACTTTTTTCATACTTACAGTCTCTAATTAAAGGTATAAAAAAAGTGAGGGACTCTAATTTAGAGTCCAAGTAACATAATTACTGTTTATTAAATTAAAGAATCTCGGTTGTAAGATAATTTGATGATTGAATTATCTTTAGAATACTTGAAGAGAGACTTTATTGTATCACTTGCGATATTTCTTACTCACCTGATATTCAAAAACTGTATACTATCCTATCTAGTCAAAATCCATATTATAGTTCAAAAAGGCGGGGCCCGGGGGATTAGTAATAGATATATCATGAGTCTGAATTATAAGTTAAAACTATCAATGGGGAAAATATCATGATTTTGCATATGAAATCCATAATTTTAAATAAATTCAAAATTAAGACAATTGTATGCTACAAGTGAAATTGTTATTTATTGCCTTACTTGTCACTACTCTGTTTACATATACTGCAGTGAATGTA
>DATEOO010000345.1:0-6738 GCA_035274085.1 Candidatus Nitrosocosmicus sp. | reverse complement strand
AATAGACAAGATTCTAAATACAGTAGGTACCCGTATGAGAGAATGGTATGGTCTTCACTTCCCTGAACTGGATAATCTACTCCAAAATATTACAACTTATGCAAATATAGTATTTAAAGTTGGAAAAAGGGAAGAAATTACCGTAGAATTTCTGCGAGCTTTAGACATTCCTGAGAATAGAATTGAGATTATTCTCATGACAGCGAATAGAAGCAAGGGAGGTAAAATTACAGAAGAAAATTTACTAATACTGCAGAGCTTAGCCAATGAAGTCATTTCATTAGCACAAATTAGAAAAACGCTAGAGGATCATATAGATATTTCTATGGAAGTGATATCACCAAATCTGAAAGAATTACTAACTGCTACGGTTGGAGCACGATTAATCGCCAAAGCAGGAAGTTTGAAAAGACTAGCTTCTTTGTCATCCAGCACCATTCAGATTCTTGGAGCTGAAAAGGCATTATTTAGGACCCTCAAAACTGGTGCTAATCCCCCAAAGCACGGCTTGCTTTTTCAGCATCCTATTATTCACGCAGCACCGAAGTGGCAAAGGGGCAAACTAGCCAGGGCCATTTCTTCAAAAGCTGCAATTGCTGCCAGAGTTGATCTTTACGGTCAAAATTCAGAATCAAGCAAAACACTGGCTACTAAGTTGAATGATAGAATAACAGAAATTCAAGAGAAGTACAAAGAACCTTCTGAAATTCAGCAGAGACAACAACAAAATTTCAAACGAGGCCAGAGGGATTCATATACTAGAAACAAAGGAAAGAAATACGGGAGAGACAAAGATAGAGATGGGGATAAGGAATTTAAATTTAAGAGGAATAAATTCAAAAATCGATTTCATAAGTCAAATAAGAAATAGTGGATTGAGTTTACCAAAGAAGGCATATTAGATGAATAAATTAACCATGTACAAATCATACGATAATGGGTCGTATGTTATATTAGTAGACCAAGCAAAAGAGAAATATTTAGCAACTCAAAATCTAGACGCAGGAAAAAGCGTTTATGGAGAAAAAATAATAAAAATTGACGATCTTGAATACAGAATTTGGGAACCTTTTAGAAGCAAATTAGCCGGCGCCATATTTAAGAATCTCAAGGAAAATCCAATCAGGGAATCTTCCTCTGTTCTTTATTTAGGAGCCTCAACTGGAACTACAGTGAGTCATGTATCAGACATAGTAGGAAATAAAGGAATGATATTTGCTGTCGAACCATCCGCGCGGGTAGCAAGGGAATTTTTGGAAAATGTGGCCACAAGAAGAAATAATATCATTCCTATTTTGATGGATGCAAGAAGATTTTTACATTATTATTCGTACTATGGGTTGGTGGATGTGGTGTATTCAGATATAGCGCAACCAGATCAGACTGACATCGCAATCAATAATTGTAAATGTTACCTTAAACCAGGGGGTGACTTGATAATAGTCATTAAGACAAGAAGTATTGACGTGCTGACAGATCCAAAATTGGTAACACAAAATGAGGTGAAGAAACTTGAGAATAACGGATTCCGGATTTTACAGATTATAAACCTAGAGCCTTTTGATAAGGATCATTCCTTAATTCATGCCAAATATTTTGTTTAAGAGTTATTTGATCTTTGAAACTTTTCATTAAAAAAGCTTTGTTTGCGCACATTCGTTTATTAGATTCTTGACAGGACTCCACGAGAATCTAATGTATTTTTTATTTTCGTTATCAAAAAGGTGATTTTTCAAAAATAATCTTGTCGATGGATCAGAGGGATATCCTGATCCTATTTTTTTACATAAGATCTCTTCTATTTTTTTAATCTCTCTGTCTCTAGTTACCTTGGCAATTATAGATGCTGCAGAGACTATTAAATTATCTACATCAGCTTTATGAAAACAATATATTTTGACCGACTTATTTACCAGGTTCTTTACTATTGCTTGCTTAAACCGATCTGGTTTTACATCACATGCATCTATAATAATCTTATCTGCCTTAACGTTATCAGCGATAATCGTCATGATTCTTGATTCTAAAACATTCAATTTTTTGTACTTCACGTAATTATCAATTGTTAAAGGACTAACTCTACAAATGAAAATAGAAACAGCTGATTGTAAAATTCTAGTATATAATGCTTCTCGCTTTTGTATTGTAAGTCTCTTAGAATCTGTTATCCCCTGGTTCCTAAGATTTTCAATTCCAGTCGAGTCAAAAGAGATACCTGCGATCACAAGTGGACCAATCACAGAACCTCGCCCGGCTTCATCAATTCCGCCCAATAGCAATTTAATCTACTCTTGTTGATTCATATATCCTATATTAATGCAAAACTAATACCTAAATAGATTAGATAATCAATTACTCTCTTTTAAAAAAAATCAAACATTTGAAATATATTTTAACCACTTTCAAATAACTTGTAATAACTAAGGAATACCAATACTTGCAAATTATATCTCGCTAGACAGAACTTAAGCTCAGTCTTGATGTCCCGTGAGAAAAGTCAGGAAGTTACTACAAACACAACGTGTTATAACATTGTTTGGTTAATAAGAGAATTATATTTGACTTAAAAATTGTTAGGCTTAAGAACATAATAAAATATTCCATTTAACAAATTGAACTTCTGATAATTTATTCACTGATGAAGTTGTATGAGGTTGTACTATTCGATTTTAGCAAAATTTCAGATAATAAATTTCAATCTACTTAAATGATGGTAACTGAAAAGGAAAAAATTAATTTGATAAAATAGTCTCGTCCCAACCATATCGAGGAGGACATATGTTATTTTAATATTATATTATTCCAGATAGAGATATTGAGATTGATTAAATATGGGACTGAACTCACTTTAATATTTGGAAAGCAACAAAACCCAATACGATTGGTCAGAAATCAAAGAAGGCAAGGTCACTCTTTTGGTTCCAGCGCAAGCTGTAACCCAATTAGAGCCTCCTAAATTTCCTGCTTTCTTTAACCCTGCTGCAAGATTAAACAGAGATATTTCTATTCTGATTTATCGAAATTTTGTTGATCTGTCAAGGAAGAATATTTCATTTGTTGATTCCATGTGTGGATTGGGTGCCAGAGGAGTAAGAGTAGGTAAAGAAATTCCTCAGATCCAGAAAGTGGTATTTAATGATTTTAATTCAATTTCTGTCCAGACTGCGAAGGTTAACGCCATGATCAATAATATATATTACAAATCTGATTTTTATATGTCTGAAATTTGTAGTTTCCTATCTAATGTGTCTAATTATGATAACCGGGCCTCGATAATTGATTTAGATCCTTTCGGAACACCTGCCCCTTACTTAGATTGCGTATTGCGAGGCGTTGAAAATAACGGCCTGGTCTCAATTACTGCGACTGACACTGCCGTATTGGAGGGTGTTTATCCAAGAGTTTGTTATAGAAAATATTATGGAATGCCTTTGCGAACCACGTATTCTTCGGAAATAGGCACAAGATTGTTACTATCCAGCACTGCCTTTGTGGCCTCTAGGCTTGACCTGTACATTATGCCGATATTTGCACATTCTTATAGAAATTACATCAGGATTTATTGCAAAGTAACAAAAAGTAATTATTTGGCGAATAAAATAATTGATAAACTAGGATATGTTCTTCATTGTTTTGAGTGTGGATATCGAGATTTAATGAAAAAAAGTTCATCGGACATCAATTGTCCCTTATGTCAGAAGAAGATGAGGGTGGGTGGACCGTTATGGATATCTCACATATTCGATAAAAGTGTGATTTTCAAAATACTAGCTGAAATACTTCAATCGGAATCAATAAGTACGCATAAATCAAATTTTGTCAAAGAAGATAAGAATGCTATCAAGAAGTTCTTCGAGATTGTATCCAAAGAATTGGATCATATTCCATACTACTACAATAGTGACGAATTCGGGAAAATCATGAAGAATAGTACGCACCCCCTTCCTAAAATCATTGATAAATTAATAAATGATGGATATAACACTAGCCGCACCATTTTTTCACCGACAGGATTTAAAACAGAGGCAAATCTACGAGAAATCAAATATACTCTTTCTCAACTTTAGAAATATTATCTTATTGGGTTTGTCAATATCCCTTAGTTGATCCCTAAATTCTTACTGTTCTCTAGCAGTACTCGTTTTAGAGATCATAGCTTCACAAGGGTAATTTCAGAGTTCGGAACTATTATAGATTTTGAAAACTTACCATTCTTATCAATTATTATCTCTACCGCGTCTTTAATTCTTTGTAGAGATTTTAGTCCCAATTTGTCAGAAAAAGTTCGAGGAAGACTTGATATTAAAAAAATCTCATACTTGTCTCTTAACATTTTTAGATAATTAATATGCTCCATATCTTTTGAGTATTGATATTTATTTAACCCAGTCACCTCAAGTCTATTTTCAATGAGATTAAGCAGTGCCCCATTTCCTATCCCCCCTCTATTTTCTGATAATAGAATTATTATCCCATTGTCGTTTACTACATGATAATTATTCCATAGGAGATTTAAACTATTACCAAGTGTCATTTGGCAAGAATAATTGGTATTGCCAGAAATGATTGTAGATTTTGATGATTCCGCTGTTGGCTGAGTTACTAACTTAAATCTTTGAACAGCTTCATTAAAAGAATGTGCGATATCTCCAATGAAAATCGAGTCAATTTTTTCGCTATCTGAAATTACATGCATTGATTGAGAGCTAATTTTACGAACAACTTCAATAGCTAATTTTAGAGGTTGTTCATATTTACCAGGTTGTGGTAACGAGTCAAATATAAGCGTATATACTTGATTCATTTCCTCTGGATAGCATTCCCTCAGCAGTCTGACTGGGGCCCCACTATATCCAAAAACAGGATCATATTCGATTCTATCTATTAATATGGTGTTGCCAAATTTTTTAACTTTTTCCAATACTTCCTCGCTAGCTAACCTAGTGATGCTAATGCCATTCTCATTGAGCTGTTGTTTTATTCTTTGGGGGATATATTTTGAAAGTATACAGTACTCAATTTTTTCAATATTCAATTCTTTTGACATCTTTTGGATGATAGATGTTATTGGCAACATAAAGAAGA
Organism: Candidatus Nitrosocosmicus sp.; assembly: GCA_035274085.1. GTDB lineage: Archaea > Thermoproteota > Nitrososphaeria > Nitrososphaerales > Nitrososphaeraceae > Nitrosocosmicus. The sequence goes on along the minus strand of DATEOO010000345.1, from coordinate 1,653 downwards.
ATGGACTAGTAATCAGAAGCAGCGTTGATTCCTGTATTATTAATTTGTTTCTAATTTCAGTTTCTAATTTCTCGAAATCTAACTTATTCATAGAAGGTCTAGGTACGTAGGAAATATTTTCATATTTGATATCTAATATGATTTCTGAATCACCATACCCTAACCATATTTCCGGCATGGTAAAATATTTAATAATAAGTAACATATAAAATCCGTGGTCATCTATTTAGAAGAAGTTGAACGAAAGTGATAAATTACAGTTGGAAGAGGATATTATACTCTTCTTATTTGATAGAAATGCTATTAAGATTGGTAATTTTACACTATCAAGTGGCAGAAAGAGTAGATTCTATTTAGATTTACGAATTTTGCAAAGTTATCCAATGTATTTCAGAAAGACCATATCATTAATGAAATACCTTATTAATTCAGAAATTGGTCTTGATAGTTTTGATTATTTGTGCTCTGTTCCAACTTCAGGAACCGTCTTTGGTTCTGCTCTTTCCTACGAACTCTTCAAACCTCATATTTATGTGAGGAAAGATATGAAGACCTATGGCATGCAGAAAAAAATAGAAGGGGTGTTAAACCCAAATTCAAAAATATTATTTGTGGATGATGTCATTACAACCGGACATTCTATATTGAAGGGTATAGAGTCGTTATCCTATGATTCGGTTATAAGAGGAGTTATTGTACTTATCGATAGACAACAAGGCTCCCAAGATTTATTCGATCAGTTCTCATTAAAGATAAAAAGTGCAATTCCAATTCTGCGGATCATTAAGATCTTAAATGACAATGGTAGAATAGATAAGAACGATTACAATGATATAAAAGAAGAGTTGGTAAAATCCTAACTTTCATAAATCATTAAATTCTTCTCTTCCAAAAGGGTATGTAAATTGGTAACTGCTCTGTATACTTCTGTTTCTTTTTTAGCTCCGGTGCAAACAAGCTTACCACTGGCAAATAACAAAATTACCGTTTTTGGATCTAACATCCTATGGATCAATCCTGGAAATTGCTCAGGCTCGTACATACTTCTTGGCAATATTCTGGCTGCTAGCTCCAAATGAATTTTACCTCCTAGGCTTGCCGAAGCAACAATATTCTGAATCTCAATAATTGGATCATTTTCTACAGGAATTCCACCTTTTCGTAATTTTTGAACTACACTTCTTACTGCCTTGATAGCTTGCTCTTCTGACTTTGCCCCGGTGCAGACCATCTTCCCTGAACTAAAAATTAACGTAGCAGTTTTGGGGGCTTTTAACCTAAATACTAATCCTGGAAATTGATCTGGATGATATTCTACATCGGGAAATATCTGTGTTATCAGGTTTAAATTTATAGTTTGATTTACCGTTGCAGAAGCCACAACGTTTTCTATACTTACCATTGGCTTTGTCTGAGGCATTATTCGATTCCTTGGGGTATATAAATACTCGATATAAATATACCTTTATGTGATATTGTCAAGTTTGATCAATACCAGTATTTTTATTTTATTTTAAAATTATTTCAATGTTTTCTATAAACTTAAAATTAAAAATTAATAAAAGAATCATTGTGGAATTAAATTAGTAAAAATTATCAATTTCATGTAATTATTGTATATAAATATATCATTCCCCAATCTGACCTCTGATC
>DATEOO010000344.1:0-5335 GCA_035274085.1 Candidatus Nitrosocosmicus sp. | reverse complement strand
AACATAAATGGAGACACACCTGACGATAACAAACTCGAGAAAACGTTGATCGGTTTAAGCTCTCAAGATTCTAAAAAAAATAATTTAATTTATTATGTAGATGAATAATTTTTTTGAACTAATGGTGATGTTCACTATGATGGAGGTTGTTCTTCCTCTCATATCTGGCAGTCCAAAACCCAACCCCGATTGTCGCAATGCCAATAGCCATTATGAGATAATCGACCACGAAAATAATTGCCCAAACTGTATTTAAAAGTCCAGCTATAAAGAAGAGAAATCCTAACAAGAATATGGACACACCTGCTATAATTTCAGAATTTAGCATTTGCATAAATCTAAAAATTGTATTCTATTATAAAAACTATTAGATTATATCCTATAGTAAATACGATTAATTATTGAGAATGGCAGGCTTATTTTCTGGAGGTAAGGATAGCACTTTTGCGATTTATGAGACTTCTTTACAAAAACATGATATATGCTGCATTTTGATGATGCATCCAATTAATGATGATAGTTTGTTATTTCATTTTCCGACCACCAATTTGTTAAACAAAATATCAAATGTAATAGGAGTACCTGTCATAGAGCATTCATGTGGTGTATCTGAAAAAAATCATGAAGTTAATGAATTAACCCATTTGATCACCAAAGCTGTAGACGAATTTTCAATCGACGGATTAATAAACGGTTGTATATCAAGTAGATTTCAATTAGATATTTTCCAGGATATTTGCAATAAACTAAAAATAAAGCTAGTTTCACCCCTTTGGAACATTAATAGTGATTATTACTATGAACAGCTGTTAAATCAGGGATTTGAAATTATGATTACGCGCGTTGCAGCACTTGGTTTGGATAGTAGTTGGCTGGGGAAGATAATCACAAAAGATAATTTTTCTACTCTAAAAAAACTAAGTCTTAAACATAAATTTAATATCACTTTTGAGGGCGGAGAAGCTGAAACCCTCGTTGTAGATTGTCCTTTATATAAAAAAAAAATTTACATCAAAGATCATATTGTTAGATGGGATGGAATCAGGGGAATATTTGAAATATTAGATGTTGATTTAATAGAAAAGTAGACAACTATGCTTGATAGTTTAAAAGATAATTTGAGATTGGCCTTAAAGAAAATTGTTGGGGCTTCAGACATCAATGAAGAATTAATTAATGAATTATGTAAAGATCTCCAACGTGCATTATTAGCTGCAGATGTAAATGTTCGATTAGTGTTAGAAATAACTAAAAATCTCAAAGAAAGGTCATTAAAAGAAACCCCTCCGAAGGGTCTATCTAAAAAAGACCACATAATAACTATTCTTTACGGCGAACTGTCAAAATTGTTGGGTTACAGTGGTGAAGCCATAAAGACAATTGATAGAAAAAAAATCGACGAAAATTTATTAGAATTTAATTCGGATAAAAAGAACACTATATTGATGCTAGGCATACAAGGTAGTGGAAAAACTACTGTTGTAGCCAAATTAGCTAGGTGGCTTTCAAAGCATGGTTATAGAATAGGAGTAATCGGAGCAGACACCTGGCGTCCCGGTGCACTGACCCAGCTAAAGATGAACTGTAGTAAGATTAATGCTCAAGTTTACGGTGAGGAAGGCAACAAGGATGCCCTTGAAATTGTAAAAAATGGAATGAGATTTTTTGATGACCAGCCTGTAGATATTATTATTATAGATACTGCAGGTCGTCATAAGGAGGAACAGGGACTACTCGAAGAAATGCGCAGTATGTATTCCATCGTTACCCCCGATCAGGTATTGCTTGTTATTGATGGAACTATCGGACAACAGGCATATAATCAAGCAAAAATCTTCCACGAGAATGCAAAAATCAGTGGTATTATTATTACCAAACTGGATGGTACGGCCAAGGGTGGTGGGGCAATAGCTGCATCTTCTGCGACAGGAGCAAAAGTCCTTTTTATAGGCACCGGTGAAAGAATAGATGATTTAGAACAATTTTCTCCTACAAGCTTTGTAGGTAGACTTCTAGGAATGGGAGATATAAAAGCCCTTCTTGAAATGGCACGCAATTTAGAAATTCAATCCGATGAAAATCAAGCAAAGAGGCTCATGAGTGGCAAGATGACAATCGAAGATTTCTATGCTCAAATGGAAAACATGGGAAAAATGGGTTTTCGAAATGTAATTGAGAATTTACCAGGACTTTCAAATTTCGTAAAAGATGACCATCTTGATGTTTTACAACAGAAAATGGAAAAATGGAGATTTATAATTCAGTCCTTCACTACCGACGAAAAGAAAAATCCAGATATTATTAACGAAGCGAGGCGAAAGCGAATTGCCAGAGGCTCCGGAGTTATGGAACATGATGTCAAAGACCTTATTAAACAATATAACAATTCTAAGACCATGATGAAGCAAGCAAAAGGCCGCCAGATGCAAGGCCTATTAAGGAAATTTGGTCTTGGCTAAAACCTACTGGGAACGTGTATGCTCGAGTCGGAAAATGCAAATCAACTACAAATTCATCTTTGTAAGTTTTGCTATGATAGAAATTTTTCTGAAAAAAAGATGTCATTGGTAAAATATTCAGTATATGTTTCGATTGTAAAGACTAAGCTACAGATTTGTTTTATTTGTAGAAGCTTTTTTCTGGGAACCTTGCCATCTATAGTTGATGCAATATTAAACTCAGAAATGCTTAGATCAATCAAATGTGTTCCAACTATTGACATAGGAACAAGGCTTCCTTACTTATTTTATGAAAATGAAGATTACTTGCGCTCAATGTTCAAAGTTAAGGGCAGTATGGGAATAAAAAGCCAAATTAATTTATTAATTAGAGAAAAATTACGTAAAGATGAAAAGCTAATTATAGATCACGTTGACCCAGATTATAAATTCGATGTGGTGGTTGAAAATGACCTGAGTTTTAGGGTAGATTGCAAAGCTAAGGAATTCTATCTTTTGGGAAGATATGTGAAATTAGACAGGGGCATTCCCCAAAAGGATAAATCACTAATGAAAATAGATTCTCAAGCCGTTCGTAACATGACTCATAGAAAAGAGAAATCGATTGAATATTCAATTAGAAAAGCCGTTCTGTCACAATATGATCCGGAGGATATGAAGATAACCTGGACTGGAAGTGAAGATAAATACAGTCTGGTTCTCGGTAGTGGGAGGCCCTTTATCGTGAAAGTGATTAATCCAAAAAGAAAAGATACGTATGAAAAAAAGGTTTTAGATGAGGGTATTAAATTACAAATCAGAAAGATTGAACACGATCAAATTGATTATTATGGAAAATATAGAGTCCTCGTAACTGTATTGGTTAAAATTGAAGATAAAGTTAGCAATTTGAGCCATTTTCAAAATCTCATACATGGGCTCATAGGTGAAGTAGGTTTTATAGTCAAAAACCGCAAAACTATAAGAAATATCTACTTTGCGAAGTTAGTAAACGCAGAAGACTACAGACTAGAAATATCGTTTGACATGGATAATGGAATACCCATAAAACAATTCATAGGTGGTAACGAGCCTATTAATCCTTGTCTTTCCGACGTACTCAAGACCAAGTGCGAATGTATATATTTTGATATTAAAGATGTAATTTTAAATAAATAATTAATGAATTAAGATGAATGATTTTGACCCGTTAGCTTTAGTCAAAAAATATTTATTAGAAAGGAGATTGGAGGAAAGAACTTTTCAACTCATAACGAATAAGATGAGCGCGGTTGAAAAGGGAATAGAGAGAATTGAGAAGTTAACATCAATAGATTACCCAGTCTTTTTTATAGAACCTAATTTATTAATAGCAACTTCAGATATTGAGTACCAACAATATTCCCTTGTATATGCAAGAACAATCCCATTTTGCACTACGGAAAATAGAATAAAAATCGTTATCCAACTTTCTGCTCCATTAGTAATGTACGGCTTAAAAGGAACTCTTTATGCTGTGCTCGCTCATGAATTTCTACACTATTTGAATATGTTAAAAACCATAATTAATTTAGAAGTAACATCAGATAACATTTCTAATACACTTTACGAAAATTCATTTTCGGACAATGAAAAAACTCTTGATTCTACTAAGGTGTTCAAAGGTGACCTTTATCTTCAAAAATTGATTTACAAGAAATTTGCAAATGGGTTTAATGATACAAAATTGGACAAAAAAACTGAATCCTTGTGGATTAAGAAAAAATTACCTATACAGAAAATATTGATAGGCGATAATTTTATAAAGCTACCTTTTTCTGCTCTGGCCAATACCTTCGTGGAGGATTCTTTAAAAAATCAAATATTAAAATTTACGTGATTCAAGTTAGTGTTTCGTTTTTTTGGTTTGATCTTTCTGAAATTCCGTGTAGCTGCATTTTCCACAGGTTAGCCGGTCTTTATGTACCGCCATGAAAACTCCCTTACCGCATCGGGGACATTCTCTCCTTGTTCTCTCAATTTTACTTTCAGTAACTTGATAAAATTTTGCCACACTTTCTCCTCCTTTTTTCTCTTTACTCATTGCAAATCTTACTTCTCTCTATTGTGTTATCAAATTACTTCTTTTTAGATTTTGCTGCTGCTGCTGCTGCCTGTTTAGCTTTTAATTTGACTGACTTTTCTTCATCTATTATTTTTTTTCTTTCATCTTTTGTCATTGTTCGAAGAATTCGATAGCGAGGTAACTGCTTTTTTGCTTCTTCAATATCATCGTAATAATACATTAAAGTCAGTACATCAGGATTACCATATTCACTTTTTAAAGAAATTGGCAAGAGATTCTTCTTATTCACACCCATTTTTCCTGCTATTAAATTGGTGGCTTCTTCCCTAGGAATTGACCCCGTAGCATTTTTTATTATTGACTTTATCTCACGTCTTTTTAATAATATATTATTATTATCCTCTAACAAAACAACTTCTAAGCTCAAACTATTCTACTAATTTTCATAGTATATTCAATATATGTATTACTAAATCTAGGTTTTTATGTAACCATGTTATTAACTTGAATTCATTTGAGGTCGATAAAATTCTTTGCCATTGATATTGATGGGACATTAACGATAAATGGGAATGGCGCTATTAATCTTGATGCATTAGCAAAACTGCGATACCTAGTCAAATTGGGCTATAAGGTAATCTTTGTTACTGGAAGATCATCGTTAGAGGCTTTCATATTGGCTGTATATGGGGGAACTACTCTGATTGCCATAGGTGAAAATGGAGGCGTTATCACTACTTCCCCCGAAGAACATAGATTGTTAGCAAGTAAGGATAATTGTTTGAGGGGGTTCAATGTCTTAACTGAAAGTATCAAAGGTGTTATGCGCAAA
>DATEOO010000343.1:0-7629 GCA_035274085.1 Candidatus Nitrosocosmicus sp. | reverse complement strand
AGCCTCGAGATCTAATAAATGAGGAACTAAAGGATAGATAGCTGATGTCCTTCCGGACTCGTGGGTTCGAGTCCCACTCCCGGCGCCTTAATCGCGTGTTCATACAAAGATCTTAATAGTCTAAAAGAAGACAAATGTAATGATAATTTGCAAAACTCTCCGCAGTCACAAGATATTTCAATTGATCATAAAAAAGAAACAATAAAAGAGTTAATTGACTCAATTTGCAAGTATCAAAAACAATATGTAAAAAATTCTTTGAGCAACTTATGAATCTGTTTATTAAGTCCTCAGGTTAAATAATCTTAGCTTATCTCAAAGTATGAATAGAATTGCTACAAACAGCAATGTCAAAATATTTCTAGTAAAACACAAACTCATTAGAGGAATTCCTCCAGAAGAAAATTTAAAAGAAGAATATCTAACCTATAGATATTATTCTATAGAGACTAAAGGCCCGGATTAGATCAAAAGATATGAATTATTCAAGGAGTTAATTATGTAATATGCCCTTGGAATTCATAAGGTCTGAAACTCATCCATCTAATATTTTCTTTATAAATGCTGAAAGTTTGCAGGATAAAATAGATTTAGGAGCCTTATTATCGAGATATTCGAGAAGTCACAAAGATGCAGAGACTTTATACAAAGAAGAATTTCTAACTAATCCAAATAGAGGAGCTGAATTCTATGCTAAAGTATTTGGACAGTATGGAGATGATTCAATCTCTGAATTAGTTCCTCATGGCTTTGCAGTTTGTTTAGAAAACATTCCTATCTTATGGTCTACATATCTTTTGCATTTTAGAACTCTATCAGCTATTGAAAAAAGCACTAGATACGTAAAGGCATTTGAATATTACAAACTTGATCCTAAATACAATGCTCCTAATCTATACGATACTTTATGCAAAAAAAGAATAGATGACTATACTAAAGAACATGATAAAGCATATCACAGGTTATCTTTAAAAATAAATGATCCCATAGAATTACAAAAACCTACTACAAAGAGAGCATTAAACGCTAGAGCATTAGATGAAACTAGACACTATCTTCCTTTATCTACTCTTACGAGTTTGGGAATCATGGCTAATCTACGCTCATGGTTAAACATTTTAGCAAAAGAAAAAGTAAGAAATAATCCTTCTGTATACGTTCAAGAATTAATTAATCCACTACTAGAATTATTTAAAAAATATTTCCCTACAATATTTAGTCAAGACAAATTTGACTATCTTAGAGATGCAGAGCAGGTAGCCTTTTCCTCAAAACTACAATTAGAAAATTCATTTAAAGAAAATCCAGCATCAGATCCAAACAATATAGATGAATTTGGATTAAGAAGCAACATTAGCATAGATACAAAACTACACTATATTCCCTATGCTTATGAGACAGAGCGAGTAAAGAAAACAAAACCACTAAGAGAGACGGAGATGCTAGACTTTTCTATAGCGATTCCAGAGTTAGATATAGCAACATTTAGAGATGTTCAAAGACATAGATATTTCACTATTCAAATATACAAATGGGATAGTTATCGATCAAAAGATGAAGAATTTATTTTATTATCATCTCCTCTCTCTACAACTATAGGCGTAACAATAAAGGGTAACCTAAGACAATGGACTCATGCTATAGAACTTAGAACTCAAGAACAAGGACATCCACAATATAGACAAATATTCCAAAGCTGTGGTATCTTAATCGCAAAACAATTAGAGATAAACAAAGAAGAAGTATTCCCCTATGCAGATTGGCGAACTGATGAAGAGATAGGCCTAGGCAGACTCAAATCAGAAAATCAGAGAGAGGGGCAGGATACTAAATGAATAAATGCCAATTCTGAAGAAATAGGTATAATAAGTTTATTGTTATTAGAATAATAAGAAAAGAATCAGTTAAGCGACTATCCCATTTAAAATACCGATATCGTCACTAATCCCCACGCGCGCAAACTCACTGATCATTTATTTGGTAATTATATTATTATTAACAGGGATTTGAACCATTCTTCATCACTCGAATCAGGTAAGTTTTGGATTCTATTCAATCTTGAATCGTATCCCCATGGACCCTTTAATCACATGGGTTCAAATAATTCTAGGTTGACGATCTGAATCTTATTATCTAACATTAAAAATTAATGTTCTAGTTTTATAGATTCAACTTTCTTTGATTGTTCATCCGTCTGATTTGATGCATCCTGATATCCAACTTTTATCATCCTTTCTATAGTCTTGTATGAATAATCAAATATTTTGTCATGAACTGCATTTCCATCGTCTTTGTGATCTATACGTACTACCTTGGTTATTCTAAATCGACCTTCTAAAAGTGCTCCATATTTTCTTTTCTGTCCTTTTGTGTTAATACTACTTGCATAGCTATTTAGAATATGATTTATCTCGTCATTGGAAGCGCCTTTTTGTTCTGCCAGATTCTTTAGGTGTTTAATCAAATCAATATAATCAGTTACGACACTTGCTACTTGTTCATCATAGGCTGTTTTATCACCAAGGATCAAATCCCACTTCCTATTTTCAACAAAGTCGCGATCAAAAGAAATTGGATCATCCTTAAGTTCAGACGGCCACAAATCAGCTATGTATATTTCCAGATCTGGTACGACATTTTCATATCGACCATCATATTCTTCACCTTGTATTTTTTTTCTGTGTTCTTCCGGTTCTTTTTCTTTTGCTATATTTAACCAATAATCTCTGTGAGATTGTAGGACTTCTCTTAATGGTGTATTACTTCTAAATCCTCCATCCCAAAATATGTGCTCCTCATTTTCTATATCCATTTCAGTATTGTGGACATTAAACTTGGGATAGTCAAAAAAATCTGGGAAAGTACCAGACGCGAGTGCATGTTCCATCTCAATACCGTTCTTATTATGTACTATCATCTTCTCATCATGATATTTCGTTTGTTCAGAATAGCTGTCAAATGTAACAGCATCACCTGTTTTCACATCAACAGTTACTAAAAGCAACCGTGGTTCTTTTTTTTCAAAAGATGTTTTTATTGGAAAATCTGCAAAGCGTCCCAATGTTTTCTTAAGAGAAAATGAGAAAACGTGTTTATTGTCAGATCTAGGCATATAGTTGGATTTCTCAGAGAAATCAAAAAATTTACCAAATAACGACCATGGTACTATTCCTGTAGCTACATTGGGTACTCCTAATGTCCGAAGAAATTGTTTAGCAGAGTAATATCTTCTTGCAGCTTCAGCCGTGGCTGGAATGTACCAGCCATTCATAAAACTATCCTTCAAAATACTGGGATCTACGATAGACCAAAATGCCAACATATCTTCATACCATTTCTTGAGATCTGGGTTAATGTTAGAATAGAATTCTATTAGCTCTGTAACAGAATGCTTGAATAACTTACTTCCATTTTGTGCATTATCCCACCAGTAATGGTACAGTGGATTCATATCAAGGTTATCAGCTAAAGTAGGCCACGGATATTGTTGATCCCTCCAAAATTCTATAACTTTTTTAGATGAATCTTGCCAGTTTTTCTCATCTTCCGGGTTTTTACCTGGTCTTGTGACACTACTTACGACAATGGCACCATTCATTGCACCTATAGATGTACCAGCAACAATATCAAACAGGAGTCTTTTTTCATTTTCAAAACCATTTCTTTTTTTATCTTTATCATTTTTAACGAGATTTTCAACTAAAGACTGAAATACTCCAGCTTCGTATGCTCCAAGTGCCACTCCTCCCTGAAATATAATAGCTCGATGTACCCGTTTAACAATAACATTTGCATTATAATGATTCTTGTATTATCACTATTATCCTTGATAGTTAATTCAAAGCCTAGTCTGGTATATTGATCATTGCCTTTAACATAAGGAGCTGTAAATGAAAAACTCGAGTTTTCCTTAACAAGATTATCATTATGAAGCGATATGCCATCAGTTTGGTTCCATGAATAATGCGTAATAGAATCAGTGTCGATATTTTTTATGAGGTCACTTGCCTGCAAGACAACAGTTGAGCCTTCTGATACAACAAGGTTAAAATCTGGTTGCTGGTTTTCTGCTTTTTTGATATTTTCTCGAATTTTAGGCCTAAATTCTGTGTTCATAGTCATTAACGTTCATAAAAGAACAAAATGTATAAGGTTATTTAGATATTGCTAATACTTTTCAATAATTTTCAAACCTGGCCTAGATTATAAAATCTATTGCATATCCTTAATATCATCTGACATATGTAATATACAATATTAAACAGAACATTAGAGTCATCGAATCCCGATGTAAAATACAGTATTGTATTTATACATCTGATACTTTGAATGTTACTAAAATTAATGACGAATCTACAGATCTATCTGCTAAAAAGGTCAATTATATAGTATTCTTTAACTCTCAAATATCATAAGATACTTCATTCATATGCTACGATTAGATTCAACCTTGAATCGATTCCCCCCCCGGGACCCGAACCTTATATAAACCAAGTTTAAACAAGATTACCATGAATGTCTTGTTGGAACCCACGGGCGATAGACGTAGATTCGAGTCCCAACTTCTTCTGTTCAAATTTTGTAATTTTAATAACCAAGTTCTTATTCTTTTAAGAAAAATGAAATTGTAAAATATTGCAGAATTATCTTAATAAACTCTAATATTTATGAGTTGTATTGTCATATGTACATCAAATATTGTCTATGCGAAGCAACAGGTCGAATCATACTAGGTCAGATTCAGGCTGTTACCAATAGTAGATCAATATTTGTTATTCATTCAAAACTTTTTTCTATATCCATGCAATAACTGAGTTATCGACGAATATTGAAGTCCAGGACAGCCATAGATTGATCCGTACATTAGTTCATTGTTATAAAAAATACTATGTGCTATCTTTCTTATCCTCTTCTTCTTCTGAGATCATTTCCATTTTGAGTAATTTGAGTAAATCCATTGCTAGGAAAATTGATTGTTATTATCTTGTCAGAAGTAAACTCATAATGTGATATGAAACAATGAGTGTTGGCAGAAGTTAATATAAAAATATTAAATGATTTGGTTAACTATCTATCGGTGATGGTGACACTGCCCGTCGCTACCTATGGCTCCTTGGCTAAATATTGAACCCTCGACACAATCAAAGCCCGAAATCAAACTGATTACAGCTTTTTGCTTCTGCGTTAGGTATATTCATTACTGCTGTTACTGCTGTTACTGCTCCTATTGTTTCTAATGATATAATGCCAACTATTGTCAATAAAGTGATAAAACTCACCATTCCTAATATGATAATCGGGGATAAAAATAAATCGAAATAATTTCAACTAAATTATACATTAAATTTCTGCTATATTATTTTAATAAAATTGACAAATCCCGTATATGTCATCTAAATTAAGGTTATCTGCAAAGCTTTTAAAACGTCTTGTATACCTATTTTTCTAGTTTCACCATCTTCCATATCTGTAGATGACTTTATTATTCCAGCTGCAGCATAACTATGTCCGCCTCCATTTAATTTCTGTGCAATAAGATCGCATCTTATGTCTGATCCTGATTTTCTCCTAATACTGATTTTTCCATCAGGTGAAAATAAAAATAAAATATCCAAATCATCATAAAGTTTGTATACCATTTCTGAAAGTACACCTTTTGATAATATCTTGGGAGACTCAATTACTCCTACTTTATAGTTATGGATTATCGTTACTAGTATGGATCCAAGTGCCTCTTTTAATGCTAAATCTTTTAGAGGTAGATATTTGCTTTCGTATTCCTCTTGTAGTTCGTTATCCCAAAAGATACCCTTAGATGCTTTACTTATTATTGATTGCAGCTTCTTATAGTAGTCTGGAAATGATAGATAATATCGTACCATTTCTGGCAGAGGGGGTAAATTATTTATTTCAGGTAATCTAAAGTCCACAATGTGAGCAAATTTTGCCATTCTTATACAGGCAGTTCTTTTAATGTTCAGTACATCACAAACAAGTTCTGAAGCACATTTTTGTTCGCTTTCTTTTAATAGCAACACTGTAGCAAAAGATTGAATCATGTCTTTTACCTCGGGCCTCCATGGATGATGATCAATCCAAATCAAATTCCAACTTCTCTCCCTTGCCTTTATTCCAGCAGCTTTTATAATATAGGCTTCTTCTTTATTATTGACTGATAAATCACTAATTATTACTGTACCTTGTTTTTTTGACTTTATGATATTAGTTTCTATTGTATTTGCGATATTGAGAATATTTCTGTGTCCATAATTAGTTAGATAGACGAGAGTATCTGGAAAAGCATTTTTTAGTATTGCTTCGCAGAATAAGCCATCGATATCTTGCTGATGAGTGACGGATAGAATCCGCTCTTTCTTTGAATTTAACAATCCTCTATAACGTATCTTGCGTTTGACTATATCTATAGATTATTAGCTTTCAAAAATTAGCTAATAGATATCTAACTAGATTAATTTAAGAATGGTGTATTTAGAATAAAAGCTCTGACCTCTAATAACCTTTTTCGTAAAGTCATGATATTAATATTTGCAGCAGAGACAAATCCCAATCCATTCTTATTGGTTGTCTCCTAAACATTGGACTAAAACAAATAAAAAAGGTCTATTTTGAGAAGTAGTGTTCAAAAATTAGCTACTTTTAATAAAGGATCTTATTTTATCTTGTGTTTCAGGTCTTGATAGTTCTTCTTCGCTAAAATGATTATCTTGTATTGCATGCTGTTTTGCTTTTTCCATTAGTTCTTCCTCGGTTTCTGCTTTACACATATGATCACAATCTACACCTACATCTCTACAGGATAAGGTAAACATTATCTATACATCTAGATACTTGCTAATATTCATGTCGTTAACCTTTATTCTTTTGTGAGATAGGATTCGAGTCTCACTTTAGGTATTCAAAATTGATTTTATAATCTTGCGTCTATCAGTCAAAGTCTATAACTTGGAATACAAGAAAAGGGTTCAAACCATTATCTCTATAGTCTACTTACAATTAATTAAGAATCTAATCCATATCTTATGTCAAATGTGCTTTACATCCCACAGAAACCCCCATCATAGGTGGAGAGGCAAAGAATTTTCGTCGATACCTAGATTAGTCATCGGATGATGGTTAAATAATTTGATATCTATGTTTGTCATGAATAATTTAAACGAAGGACAAAACAGAGAACAAATTCCAACCGAACACGGTCCTGAAGGGCAAACAGGTAAAGTCATAAGCGAACAAAACGCAATTGAAGGACAAAGAAAAGAAGTTAATGTAGAAAGTTATTCTGATGTTTCAGAGATTGGTCAAATTTTAAAAGATTTAGAGTTTCCAGCAGGAAAAGACAAAATTTTAGATTTCATACGTGACAAAATAACACCTATCAATAAAGAAAGAATATATTCAGCACTTTCAAAGATTGAGGATAGGGAATATAAGAATGTGTCAGATGTTACTATTGCTTCTGGATTAGTATATTAAATACTGTAATATTCCAGCAGTTTTAGAATTAGATTATTGTCCCCGTAACTAATCTCTCAACAAATCAATCTTCGCTATAGATATATACTCATTAAGATATTATAGACCATTGCTGATCAGAACTCCTTACTTAGGATC
>DATEOO010000342.1:0-3952 GCA_035274085.1 Candidatus Nitrosocosmicus sp. | reverse complement strand
GACTATCTGACATTTTTAAATCGGATTTGATTTTTTTCAGATTTATCTCAAGCTCAGACACTACAGTAGTAAGATAAAAGACGTAAAATATTACTTTAATGGAATGATTTTAGAATAACAAATAGGTCAATTCAGAAAATTCAACATTAGAGGAATAAGATAAGATAAGATAAAAAATTGGTAGAGTTGCCTTTTGGTTGATTTCTTGGTTAGTTGGTTGGCAGATTTGTCTTGAATAAAACCAGACTATCCTGCTCTAGACCAGCCTATCCCTGCGGGTATATTATAGAATCCGTAAATAGCAATCATGTAAACCCATGCTGTGAATACAAATGGCCCTGTAAGTGCAGGTAATCCCCATTGACCAAAGAACTTTTGAAGCGCAGGCATTACCACCAAGGAACAGGTTACGGTGGCAAGAATCGCTAGTAAAAATGACTGTGGGGTCAGAGGCACAAAACTGGTTAATGCTATCATAACCAGTACCTGATTAAACCCGTGTAAACCAATCCTAGTCTCATGAGTAGGCAACTTCATCAATATAGACAAAGCCGCACCAATTGCGGATCCTATTAAAGCCATAACTCCAGCAAGATATAACGGGGAATATTCATTCCATCCTGATGTGTATGCGTTTGTATACCAAGGTCTATTTTGAACACCAGCTATAATTGGTGCTAATTCAAATGCTAAAGTCAAACCTACGACCCAGAAAACACCAGTCTTCCAATTCTCCACAAAGGTAACCTGAGATACACCTTTGAGAGTGGCAACGATGAATTCTTTAGCAGTCCATTTGAAATTTTGAGGCACTAATTGGACAGGATTGTCACTTCCGGAAATTTTCTCCTCTTTAACATCAGGAGGCATTTCAGGCCAAATGTCATGTCCATATCGTTTACTCGCAAACATCATAGCCCATGTAGTGAAGATAAACGAGGATGTAAATCCAGGTATTGCTACGGCATTAGTAACGCCGGGTGCCTGAGGACTAAATATATCGCCCATAAAATGTGAAAACGCCATCCAAGCTACCGCAGTTATGATTGCTCCAAATATCGAAAGTGTCAATGTAACCCTGTTGGCTTTTACAAATGGTCCAGACCAGAATGCCATCCCAGTCAATATAGAATTGTACCCAAACAAGCCAAAAGTAACTAGTCCATAATCTGCACCTAGTAGTAACGCAGTAGCTGCACCAATCAATCCTGCAGCTACCATCATGATACCTGCTTTGCGCGAAGCTAGAAGAACACCTGCAAGAATAAAAATACCAGTTACTGGCGAACTAAACAAAGGAACTTCAGAGATGCCATTAAATAGTATATAAAAGAAATCTAGAAGAGGGTCTCCTGACGAAAATGTTGCTGACGCCATACTAGGATTTTGTACAGGTATAGTTTAACAATTTGTATTAAATATCAGTTTATTAATCAAATAGACCTATTGATCTCATAAACTAGTTTAGTAATAATATGGGTTTGCCAGATTTAGAAGGAATTTTCCTTGTTATATGTCCAAGATCATCAGAATTTCCCAACCCTTTTGTTCCAACAACTATGATGTCTACATCCAGGTCATTGGCAGTTTTAATAATTTTGTTAGCAGGATCTCCTATTTTCACAACTCTTTCACATCTTTTAGAATTCTTTAAAAGGATACTAGATAACATTCTTCGTCCTTGTTTCTTGACTCTTATCATTAGTTTAGTATCGTACTCTGTATTTAGTTCATAGTCATCAGGCCATTATTTGTTAAAATTAAAATGATTTATTTAAATTAATATTTTATGGATGTATTTTTTATCAAGTCTTTTAACTTAATTTATTGTAGAATTACATTGAAATTAAAATTCTAAACTATAAATAATTAGATCAATTATTTTGAGATATCAAATCAATGATAGATTCCATAGACGAGCTAATTCTTTCTGCTTTGAGTAAAGATGCCAAACAGGATTTGAATGAAATATGGGATTTCGTAAGAAATTATGGACACGATTTAAGTTTAGCGGAGATAGACTCCCGCATAAAAACACTTGAGGATGAAAAAATAATTTTAAGATATACAATTTCTATCGACACCAAAAAACTACGACGCAGAATAATTAGAGTAGTATTGGTAACTTTTAGGCCCTCACAACACTTGGGAAGTCGTATAGAAGGATTAAAGAAGTACCTTTGTGATGCCCCGTTTGTCTTATTTTCAGGAAAAACAAGAGGCGGATATGACTGGATCACAATTCAAGTATTCTCATCGCCTGAAGTTGCTGACGAGGAGGATGATATTTATAGAAATTTGTTTGGAGATATTATCCAAACTTACGAAGTGTATGATTTTTCCCCTCTCAAGGAACCTGCATTTAACGCTTTTACCTATACAGATAAAGAATATAAAAAATTCTTGAATGAATGGATGCATCCATTTCTTGGAAGATAATAGAAGATAGAGGATTCAATAATTACTTCGGATTATTTAGATATCTGGTAGGTTTAGTTATTTTTAAGTTTTTAAATCTAATTGTATCATCGATTAACGAGTGAATTTTAAGACGTAGGTCCATCAAAAAACTTATGATATCAGTACTTTGACTTGGTTCAAAATTTAGCTGAACTTCCTCTATTATACTATCTAGCCTAGCAAGAGTAATTTTTAAAGCAAGGGAAGTTTTCTTTGTTATTTTAAGTGTTTTTATATTCTTAAAATTAATATTTTCGTTTGCAATTAATTCCAAGTCGTCACCTGAAATACCTTGTTTAGAAAATACAGCTTTTACTTCTCTAATTTGTCGAATGGTTAATTCATTTTCAATAATATGATCTGTAAAATGAATAATCTGATTTGGTGAAACAGTAGTTAATTCCAAGGCTTGACTTACACTCAATTTATTTAACATTATTTTTTCTTTGACATCCTGTGGAAGTTTTAAAAGTTGAATCCTGTGGGAAACATACTCCTCACTTTTACCTATTTTTTTAGCCAGTTCAGTAACACCTCCCCAGCCTAGGTCTTGGACATATTTTCTAAACGCTTCTGCTTCTTCAAGTGCACTCATCGATTTTCTCTGAATGTTTTCAGTTAATTGAATTTCAAATGCTTGTTTGTCATTCATTTCCCTTATTTTGCATGGAATATGACGCAATCTAAGGGATTTGCATGCATAAAAGCGCCTATGGCCAGCAACTATTTCAAAGTTATTTTGATAAGGACGTATCAAAATGGGTTGTAGTAACCCATGTTCTTTGATACTCGAAACAAGTGATTCTACTTCCTCATAATCATTAAATTTATCTCTAATTGAAAACTGTGAAGGACGAATCATTTTTATCTCTATGTGTTCCACTATACTGGTATCAAACGTATGCATAAATTAGATTAAATTGCCTAATACTTATATGTTTTCATCTCATCCGCTTAAATTTTGTATAAAATTTTAACAAAATTGTAAATATTGTATTTTAATAACTCTATTATAAATTATCTTTATTTCCCATGCTTGACACATTAAATAAACTATTCATACATAGTATTTAGTTATTAAGAGCTTATATGCAAAGTCGAGATAGCATAAGAAAAACATTGGTACAGAAAAATCATGACTTTGGCTGAATAATACAGGTAAACAGAACTCATCCATCGAACTAACTTTTAGTACAAAATTACATCATACCGATATGCACTATAATGCAAATTACCATTGAAAAGGAATGAATTGTTATGCCGTAATAGAATGGCTCTCAGTAGATTCATTAATCATCTTTGATAGTAGAATTAATGCTACGCGCGACAAGAAGAAACAACAAATTGTATCTTTATATCTGTACTAATTAACCGCAAAATAATAGCAATTGGAATAATTACAAGAAATAAGTACGATAATTAGGATTATTTGCCCTGGGTGAATTTCAAACCATATCTCCTGAAATCATGTATTTGATTCTGATACTTTGAG
>DATEOO010000341.1:0-2130 GCA_035274085.1 Candidatus Nitrosocosmicus sp. | reverse complement strand
AATTTGAGGTTAAGACGGCCCAAATGAGATGTTAAAAAAGTATGTTCAATATTTATCATAAGAAATGAATCCTATACTAAAAGCAACGCTAAAACGTCAATTGCCATTTCTAATTGGAGGTACAATAACTGGGATAATAATGACTTATTATTACGGCTTTCTATTCACTATTGTGGTAAACAGTTTTATCTGGTTTATCATTTCAATGATTGTCAATAAATATTATTGGCATTATACAGGTTTTAGGGATGAAATATTTCTATTTAGAAAATATGTAATGGACAGAAATAAAACTAGTACGAGATAATCCAGGTATATTTAGGATTATCGAATGAATAGAAGTGGTAGAATTTACATTTAATACAGTTTATTGTAAAACGTAAGTATGCAATATCCATCCTCCGCTCTCTTACTGTACAATTACATTAATACCTCAAATGGAAAAAGATGGGAACCAACTGAAAAACATAAAGTGAAGTAGAGATACTAACCAAAGTCTCTAGATACATTTGTAGTATCAACAAGACTTTCTTCCATGATTTTCTACATTTCTTTTGATACTGATAGGCTATTGGGTCCTAAAGTACAAATGAGATATTAAAAACTATCCCTTTCTTAGTAGTTTGTCAAATCTTTTAAAGTAGATGTTGCTATATTATGGTTATTAAGTTTTGATAAATTATATAGTTCAGTTATGGCAAAAGAGTCAGGCATTGCAAAATCAATTGGAGCGCAGAGAGAACGGGATCTCATAAAAGAAGATCTATTGTTGATAAATTTTTTGTCGACAGGTAAAAAGATTTCAAAGGTTGATGCCAATTATACAGAGCAACGACAAGGACAAAGCAAAACAAACAGGGCCGGTGAACCAAAGTCATGTGACAAGTGTAAATTTAATCTTCCAGCAGAGAAGCTCTGCCATATTGTAGAGGGCCCAGTGAATAACGAAAAAGGAATATCAAAATTTTATTCCCCTCGAGGGCACGGGATGTTGCCAGGAGATATTCTCTGGTATCATGTAAACGAAAGCGGTGAAAAGCTAGATTTTGAAAAAGGACGTGTGATAAATGAAGCCACAGAGGGATTTCAATGCAAAGACTGTAAATATTATTTAAGATCTCATGCCTGCCTACTATTAAAAGGTAACCTTGAGCCTGAAATGAGCTGTGCTTTTATTGTACGAATTGGAAACGGGATTAAACTTTAGTTAATTGTTTTCTACAAGTGCTTATCATAGTAATAGTAGGATGATTTGATGATTTGACATTCTTTCTAAAATGATTAGTATTTTAAGTACGTTTTATAAATACTTTGATCTATAGCATTTTATGATATGTTTTTATCAGTAAAAAGAATTCCACATCCAATACCACCCGCCGATAACCCCGATCCAAAGGCTGCACAAGCCTTACAAGAAGGCCTAGGGGGTCAATTCGGAGAAATGCGTACTATGATGCAATATTTCTTTCAAAATATGAATTTCAGAGGAGATGCCAAACCTTATCAAGATCTACTAAGAAGCATGGCCGCCGAAGAGATGGGACATGTTGAACAAATAACAAATACAATAAATGTTCTTCTAGAAGGTGCTTCAACTAATTCCAATAATCCAAATCAGTTACCGCTATCTGTCGCTTTGGACTCTCCTAATATCCATCATTTTTTAGTCGCAGCTCAGAGTGCACGTCCTGTCGATGCAGCAGGAAATCCATGGTCTGCATCATATGTTTATGATAGCGGAAACCTTGTGCTTAATATGTTGTATAACTTGATGCTAGAAGCTACTGGTAGGCTACAGAAATGTAGGTTGTATGAAATGTGCGATAATAAAGCATACAGGTCTACAGTCTCATATTTAATCGTCAGGGATTTAGTACATGAAAAGGTTTTTGCCAAGGCCCTAGAGACTCTGGGAGTAAACTGGGGTAAGTCATTACCTGTTCCAAGAATAGATACTTCTGGGATGCCTGAAGTTAAGGATTTAGAAAATAAGAATCTGCACAACAAGATGTGGACATTTTCTAATAAGGGTGAAACATCGCTCTTAGATAAAATCTTTAAGGGTGACTCTCCATTTGATGACGGTGGTACCCTAGAGGTAATTGAAGGGTTCCCTGAAGGTGCTGAAAT
>DATEOO010000340.1:0-4648 GCA_035274085.1 Candidatus Nitrosocosmicus sp. | reverse complement strand
TTTTATTACTTTGAAGAAAGGTAAGAATCTTCATATTTGTTGATAAGATCGATGGTTTCAAAAATTTTCAGTTAGTGTTGGGAATATTCAACTGGATTGTAGACAGACAAATTAAAATAATGTAGATGTGTAAACCTGATGGTAAGTATAACATGGATACAAAATGGAAGATCATAAATGGTGCTGCCGTAGCAATTTTCATAGCAGCCGTGTTTTATTGGATTGTACATTCATAAATTTTCCTATCACAAACGCATGAATTGCTTCTTTTACGCTTGTTTAGTTGTTTCATAATGTGTTGAATTATGAAAAAAAGTATCTCTTGTTCTAAATTCAAATATAAGTGAGACTTTTATTTTCTTGAATTCAGCTGCTCCTATCCTATTTATCAAGCACGATGTTCTCTGAAGATCTCTACATCCAAAGAGTATTTTGGAGGGATCGTTTCAATTTGCAGGTAAAGCCGCTTGGCTGGTAGATAGATATCAAAATTAATCACAACCTTAAAAGCAAGATAGATTGCATAATTCAATTCATCATTTTGGTATTTTTAAGTTTGATCCATATTTAAGGATTGATTTAGAACTTTGAATTAAGAATAATATACTATTGGTTATTCAAGAAATCTTGGTTATCTAATTACATCAGAGATATTGTATATTCTGTCCTACGTTAAATATCGAAATTAATGCTTTATATTATGACTAGACATTCACTCTACATTGACTGTATGCAGATACTTTGTATAGTCGGCTTTGGTCTTCGTCATGGAAGCCCAAACTACATTATAGTCTAATCAATGAATCTCTATTATTTTCATTATCGTCATCGTCACTACTAGCCAAAATAGTCATTGATGTTATACTAATAATGATTCAAATATTCTGAGATTATTATGACTGTGTAAATCTTTAACAATAGTTAATCGCACCTTCTATTGTCTTCTTAACATTTGGCTATTTCAATTTAAGTTGTCACCAAGGTTACTATTAAAAAAACGTGGTTGAACTTATTTTTTGATATGCCTTGGAGGCATCATTGATTTCAAATTGATCCATGGTTACATCATCAATGCATTACCTGTTAAAAACGTGTCCAATCATTGTTTGATACTAATTATTATAGTAGTCATTGAAAGTAAAGGTTTACAAACTTCATATATCATCACTATTCATCTATTCCAAATTATATATCTTAATTTGTTACAATAATAGGATCAATATGTTATGGCCTTCGTCAAAAGTTATTTATGGTCAAATCACTTTTTGATGAGGTAGTCAGATCAAAAGCACATATGGTCATCATGATAAGTACCTACATTACTTTAGTATTACTGTGTAGCTGATTACAAAGCTTGCGTATGAAATATGTTTGGCCAGGTTTGAATGAAATCTAAAGCACTAAACTTGGCGCCGTATTTGAATAGGTGATTCAAAAGTTAATAATTAGAAAAGTAACAAAGAATTGATGCAATGTTCTAATTCGGTTTCCCGAAATAAAAAGTTGGTCATGATTTGTGAAGACGAACAGGAACTACTTGACCTTTATTCTAGGGTGTTAGCATTGAAATATGACGTCATAAAAGTTTGTTCAGGAATCGAATGTATAAATGAATATCTTGGGTATAAAGCAAAGGGATGTCCAATCGATCTCCTTTTTCTGGATTACAAATTAAGTGATATGTTAGGAGATGATGTAGCAAAAATGATAAAGAAAATGAATGGAATTAAAATAATCCTAATTTCCGCATATAATTTAGATGAACAAATTAAAAATGAACTTTTTCAAAATAAATATATCGAAAAATTTCTACAGAAACCAATTCGAATGAGACAAATAATTCAAGCAGCTAGTGACGCAATTTGAAATAAGTTAAAATAATTCTTTTATATTAATATATGTAGATATTTCAATGTGGGCCTTGACCTTTTTAATAATATATCCCTTTAATATAGAGCGGATTTTAACGGTATCTAACTAATCAGATCACTATTTAGCAATTTAATAAGAATAATAAATATTAAATTATACTCACAAACTTGAATGTCTGTTTCCCTTTGTACGTGATGTGATTATTTGTTTAGTGATATCTGACACTTTTTTGTCAGATTGCTAAATTTAAACCGATAAATGATGTGTTATTTATCGGTTTAATCCATTCTCATTATATATGCGTCTTCAACTCTGAACAATATATGGGATTACGCCAAAAAATAATTTTTTGATGATCTTATGTGCTATATGTTTGGATATCTAATTGAATCCTATGGTGGTAAACTTTTTAAAATTATCAAAAGCATACAATTTTAATATATTTCCATCGATTTGTACCTTACGTAACAAAACTCATTGGCAATATTAATCGAAAAGTCACTTAATGAATTTCTTTTGATGAGAACTTGTGGCCTTTTACCCAAATGGCAAAGGCTGATTAATCAACAGTAACCAGGATCATCAACAAATTCAACATCACGAAATATTGAATACAAAGTTAAGTTCTGGGAGGAAAAAATGACTTGAGAAGATGTACATTTTTTTAGAGTTATCTTCAATTCTAGGTTCTCAAAAGAAGAATAATTTGATTAAGATTGGACTAGATTTACTGCTGTTAAAGATAACCTATAATGAAAAGGGCCATAGCAGCTGCCATAGCGATACCCCATACCAGCTTATTCCAATCAAAAATCTTTTGTCCATCTAATACTCCCATGGGTATCAGATTAAACATTGCAATCCAACCATTAAACGAGGCACCTACTGCAAAGTAAGGGCTATAGGGGTTGTAGGTCAAACTTAATATTAGGAAAGAAAAACCCATTGCTAAATTAGTAAGCGGTCCTATTAGAGCGACTCTGCCAAATTTAGAGCGGTCATTTAGTCTTACCATCACTGCTCCAGGAGCTATGAACTTGAATGGCATTATTGGGAGAGCCGATATTGCCGTCAGAATAAGGCCATAAATTTCAGCTCTAAATTCCGCCCAGCTACCATAATACTGGGCTAAAAACTTGTGGGCTAATTCATGAACTAGAAAAGCACTTGTAAAGATTGCAAGGAATTGCCAAGAGAAATATCTATAATTATTCAGAGAGAGTCCTACACAAATTACAAGTGCAGTAGCTAATGATAAATGAAGTAGTTCTGTCTTTGAAGTTTTTACATTGAATAAATTGCGTATTGCTCTTAAACTTGGATGGGTTGATTCCTTATACTGTTTGTCGTTAAAGAGAGTGTCTTGCCTTCGCTTATTGTACGAATATACGAAAGGACATGCATGATTTATTGGATTTCTATGGTTACTGCAAAAATATTCTTTACAGTAATTGCATCTGAAGGGAAAACCATCCAACAATCCGCAGGTATAGCACTGAATAGGATTTTCTTTATTTTCCGTTGTCATACTAATTAATTAACGGATTGCCTTGAGCATGAAATAGAAATCAAACTCACAGAGATAGTCAACCGGAATATGCTACTACAATAAAGATATGATAGAAAATCTAGTTCTTTCATGCCCAAATAATTGAACCTTGCAATCATTATATACTATATTAGTAGGTCCAAATATATCAAATTACCTTTGAGACTACAATTAGATTCATTTTGGTGGACATGCTGACAAATGACATTGTCTTTGGCTTAATTAAAATTCTTTACAGATCAGAGGCGGTTCCGGTGGAAATCAACTTTCTCTTGGTGGTGGTAAGGGTCAAATAAAATAGTATTTTTCCTATTACTAAGGGTATGAAAACAATTCTACAGATTGAATCTAAATTTGATCTATGATGCTTATTTATTGTATTTCATCTGATAAGACATTTTTAGATACATTTGTTTCTAATAATTAAATGCGATCACCATTTTTAAAGGTTTAATGGAAATCATCAGAATTAATTGCTATTAACAATCAATTACCAAGGACATTTCATATTTTTTAAATAACCGTTAACTTTTCATCGTCTTCAGCATATTTTTCGAATAGCAATTAGTGTATATGCAACCTTAATAATTGATCTGTAATAAAAAAAAGTTTTCATAGCTGATGCATTCCATAATCGTGCTTGATTACCGCATTACAAAAAATTTTTAAAAATGACGGAAATGACGATAAAAATGACGGAAATGACGAAAAGTTTTTGAATCAATATTGATTAAAAATAGCATGATAAGCAGTACTCAGAGGTCAGAAATCATATGGTTTTTTATACAGGGATTTACTCGGGACGAAATTGCCAAAGGAACAAATGTTTCCACAGGGGCCGTATCAAACATAATTCAGAAATGGAAAGTAGCCATACAAGCTCCAGACCTTGAAGAAATAAGAAACTTTATGAAATTATTCAGAAAAGCAGGTATGACTTTAAGTGAATGTGCCGAAGGATTGAGAACATCCAAACTACTGCACAAAATGGGAATAACAGAAGAAGATGGATATTTTGATGAAAACGAGAATAAGTTTTTCAGATTTATAAACGAGTTCTATCAAGTATGTCAAACTCATCAGATTTCACCCCAAATTTTGGCCTCGTGGGTTACTGATTTAGCTAATTTTACAATTTCTAATTGGAATAAAGGTGAAGGTGAAGGTGAAGGTGATGCTAATAACAACAATAGTACAACACAGATCAATACAAAAAGAGAATATCCA
>DATEOO010000339.1:0-15691 GCA_035274085.1 Candidatus Nitrosocosmicus sp. | reverse complement strand
CTGAATTATTTCTATTGGAAAAAAACTTGCCCCGATATGTTGAGTAATACCCCCAGCTTCTCGCGATTGAACGAATGTTCCCCTCATCTTATCTAGTAACGAGGTTTTACCAGAGTCTACATGACCTAGAACTACTACTACTGGCTGACGCAGATGCACTTATAAAAATACTACTGATGACTCTTTTATGAAGCTTTCATGTGAATCGGAAGCATGAATAATATTATCAGTTATTCCCAGACCAAAATCGCCTCTTATTGTTCCTGGAGCAGCATCGAAAGATTTTGTAAGGCCAATCATTATCCTAACCGTGCTGACGGCATTATTTCCTTCTAAAATACATGCAACTACGGTCCCAGAGCAAATAAATGAAACTAGTTCCTTAAAAAAAGGTTTACTTTGATGAACTGAATAAAAATCTTGAGCTTTTTCATCTGTAAAATCATAGGTCTTTAATTGTTTGATGTTAAAGCCCTTTTCCTCAAAACGTTGAATTATTTTTCCTACCAATTTTCGTTTAAATGCATCTGGTTTAATAAGTATTAGAGTTTGTTCTACCCCCATTTCACTTTTGCTTCCTAATTCCACCTTTGATGTATTTATCAGTCCATTTAAATAATCGTGGATCACGTTTCAAATCGCGAAGATTCTTTTTACATTTTGATGAACAAGTCCATTGGATCGATCCATCATTTTTGACTAACATTATCCCTTTACCCGTATCAACATGTCTTCCACAAAAAAAGCAGTTTCGCAATGATGCAACATTCTTACTCATTATTTAACCACCTGCAATAACTCCATATTTTAAGCATCACTTTATTTTTCTTGCCTCACGTTCTGTTTCTCTAAGCATCAAAATATCATTCATTCTTACTGGTCCCTTTACGTTTCGAGTTAAAATCCTGCCTTTGTCTTTTCCTTCAGATATCCTTACGCGAACTTGAATCACTTCTCCAGCGATACCAGTTCTGCCTACGATTTGAATTACTTCTGCAGGAATGACCTTTTCCTCAGTCTTGCTCATATAATAAAATACACCTGTTTTACTCAGACTTGTTTTTTATGCTATCAATAGTATTTGTAATCTGGTCAAGAATTTGCTGAGATTCGCCAGGATCTATTATAGTTGCAGCAGCAGAACCAACATCAATTCCTAATGCACCACCCAAGTCTTTCTTACTAGGAACGAAAACATATTTAGATGAACGTTCATCGCACAAAATTGGCAAATGTGCTACAACCTCTGGTGGTTCAACATCTTCTGCGATGACAACTAATTTGCTGGTTCCTCTTTCGATTGCTTTTGTAGTTTCATTTGTTCCTTTTCTAACTTTACCACTCTGTTTTGCAAGTCTTACTGCCTCATATACTGCACTAACCAGATCTTTAGGTATCTCAAATTTTACATAATATGGTTTACTCATAATTTACAATCACCCATTGGGATCATTTCCACTCTTTCTTATGATAAAAAAGAGTATTAAAAATGTTATCATATATCAATCAGCAGGGTTCAAAATCTTATTTATTAAATTAAGGTATTCTTTTACTTTTGAATCTAACAAACTTTTATCATTGGATTCGCCATAGATTCGAATCAGAGGTTCTGTGCCGCTAGGTCTGAACATTATCCACGACTCAGCATCAAACCATATTTTCACTCCATCGATCCTTTCTATCTTGAATACAGATCCATGTGCAGCACATACATCCAAAATATGTTGCATATCATCGTTGCTAGATAAATTTAAGCTAGATTTGTATTGAAATGTATTATCGAACATAGAGAAAATATCTGATAGTGATGATTTTTTATCTGTTAACTTGTCAACGCTATTTGTGATTTGTCCCTTTTTTTCCTGTTTATGATAGCTCATCATTTCTAAAACCAAAGCTGTGGTGATCGCTCCATCACGAACTAAATTCAGAGGTCCATAAAAAAAACCTCCATTTTCTTCAAATCCGATAAGAGAATTAGTATTTTTCATGCCATAAGAAACCTCAACGCTTCCGACTTTAGTAAAATAAACATTCTTCTTAACCAACTCACCAATCTTTGAAATAACCAATGAAGAATTAACAGGGCATACGATTGTCGTATCCATTTTCTTATTTCTAATTAAATGATAAGACAGAATTGATGCTGTTTTATCTCCCCAATGGATTATTCCCTTTTCATCACAAAAAATACTTCTATCCCCATCTCCATCGTATGCAACACCCAAATCAGAGCTTGTCTTTTTTACCAGTTCTGTCAGACTAGATAAATTATCCATTTTCGGCTCGGAGCCCCTTGCAGAAAAATTTGGATCAATATAGCCATTCATGATTAGCACTTCACATCCTAATTTTCTTCCTATCAAAGGAGCTACTAACGATTGGACCCCGTTACCACAATCCATGATAATCTTCAGATTTGATCGTCTAATAATATCAATATCTATAAAAGATAGCACCTTGTCAATATATTGTCCCAAAACATCCAATTTGAATAAGTTCCCAAAGGACCTAGAATCTCCTCTCATGAACTTTTTTTCATAATATATGGACTCAATTTTTATTTCATCATCTCTAGACAGCTCAAATCCTTGGGTTGAAATTGGTTTTATTCCGTTATACTCCTTAGGATTATGTGATGCTGTAATCATAATTCCACCAGAAGTTCTCAAATTTTTGACAGTAAATTGTAGACAAGGTGTAGGTGTCATGCCCATCGTATATACATCAATACCCATTGACATTAACACAGCCGATACAATTTTTTGAATTGCAAAACTAGAAGAACGACCATCATATCCCAACACTATTGGCCCCTTCTCAAAAAATCTACCTATAGAAAAGGTGATATCTATTAAAAACTCAATTGACAGATCTTTTCCAAATATCCCCCTTATGCCATTTGTCCCAAATAGTTTTTTTTCCGTCAAAATATCTCCCTAGTTAAATCAATATTTATGCCCTCCTAATAATTATTTAAACGATAAGGGGGTGAGTGATCCGTCTGGTAGGAAAGATCATCGAACAAAGAATTGAACATGAAGTGTATTAACAATAGATAAATTTGGCTTTAATGTAGTCCAAGGTAATGCGGGGGTTGCCAAGCCCGGTCAACGGCGCAGGTCAGAAATTGTGCGAGGCTTAGAATGAGCTTGGAAGTTTCCTACAACCCTGTTCCTTAGGGATTCGTGGGTTCGAATCCCACCTCCCGCATTTATGAACTAATCTGAATTACAAATGCAATAAGAGTTGAAAATTCCCTAATTATCGTTTGAAAAGCTTAAATAACATTCTGATTTTATGAAACAG
The DNA here is from genome assembly GCA_035274085.1 of Candidatus Nitrosocosmicus sp. Taxonomy (GTDB): domain Archaea; phylum Thermoproteota; class Nitrososphaeria; order Nitrososphaerales; family Nitrososphaeraceae; genus Nitrosocosmicus. The sequence goes on along the minus strand of DATEOO010000339.1, from coordinate 12,382 downwards.
GTTGATAGATCCACACAGTTGGAGAAGAATTTTCAAACATCACGACGATGTTTTGTGCTTTAATAGAGGATAGATATATGAGGCAACAGCAAAAAAGGATACAAAAGCCAAGAATTGTGAAACAAACTAAAGAATTTGACTATAATAAACCAATTTCAAAATGCAATGTATGTTATACTTTATGCGGGTGGCATTGCTATGAATGTGAAACTGATTTTTGTCAAGATCATTTTGTACAACATAAGGAAAAAGGATTGTGTAAAAAAGTTATACAATAGATATTTCAATAATAAAGAAAATTACATACAATGTTAGAATTCAGATCTTGAATAGCGACCTCTTTTTTCAATTTCACTTACTGTTTTAAATACTTTTGACGTTATATTAGCACATATTTTCTTATATCCATTATAGAAGTTTCTAAAAGATATGTCAAAATAATCGACGTGGAAGCTGGTTAATATTTCCTTAAATAACCGGATATCTGCAGCTTTATCTTCATATCGTTCAGAAAAGAAAGACAATCCAAAATCGATTACAAAAATGGCTCCATTAGAGGACATAATAAAATTGGAAGTGGTAATATCTCCATGAATTATGTTATTATAATGAAGGGTTCCAACGATTTCCCCAAGATTTATACATAGATCGGGGGAAAAAAAGTCTTTGACCGTTTTTCCTTCAATGTATTCCATTATAATTTCAAAATTTTTTATATCAAGAAAATAAATGAAAGGAGTATTGATGCCAAAAAACTTTACTTGGGATAAAATATTAGCTTCATGAATTGTTCGCCGTTTCCTCAATGGAATATCGATAGAAGAGTTACGATATGTTTTAGCAATTCGAACCTTTGAAATAGCATTAACACCATGCCAATTAATGAGGTACAGTTCTGATTCAGCACCTTTTTTTAATAATATTCTATCGTTCGTCAATAGATAATTTTAGTAATACGTTATTACTTTAAAAATTATGGACAAAACATCATCTTCTTCTAATAAAGAAAAAAATATTCTATTTGAAGACTGTTCAGAAGATACTTTGAAGAGTGGAATTCTTACTTTAACAAATAGAAAACTTGCCTTTGAAAAAACCAAGGGTCGAATAGCAACATTATCTAAAGAATTACTTGGTGAAAAAATAGAATTTGAATTAAAGGATATTGCACAAGCAAGATCTGAAGGAAGAATTATCAAAAAATTAGTAATAGAACTAAACAATAGTAACAAAACTTACAAGTTTGGAGTGATGAATCCCGGTAACTGGGTTAAAGAAATTAAATTACAGATCGAAGATCAAAATAAAGGTAGTTCATGAAGTTATCTCCACGGAATATGTACGCTATCTAATCTCCAAGACTGGTAAACAGATGCATTTTCGGGTTTAACATTACTAGATGGACAATTTAAATACATCTGAGCACCAGTCCATGCAATCTGTGTGCCGTTATCCCCACAAAACCTCTGTGGACAAGAATTAAAATTAGAACTATGTATATCACAGGCGGTTTCAAGCATGTTGGACAGTCTCTTATTTGCTGAAACTCCCCCAACAATTAGAAATTCCTTATTTCTAGTAAAGGCTAGTGCACGTTCGACCGCCTCTACAATGATAGAAAATGCTGTTTCCTGTAATGAAAAACATATGTCATGGATATCATTATCGTTGTCATTTAGCAAAGTTTTAACTGCACTAAGTAATCCCGAAAATGATACATCATTCCCTTTAATAATATAGGGCAGTGGATATATGTTTCGACCCTTTGATAAATAAGATATCTCTTCGATCTTATTTCCACATGGGGATGAAAAGCCCATTTTTCTTCCCACTTGATCAAAAAGTTGTCCTAGTGTAATATCCAAAGTTTCCCCAAATATTCTCCATTTATTCTTATAGTAAATAAGTAACATAGTATGTCCTCCAGAAACCAATAATGTTAATGGACTTTCAGATCCAGTAAGTTTGATTCCTAATTCTATATGACCCACTGCATGGTTTACAGGAATTAGAGGTATATTATGGAAAGAAGCCAATGATCTAGAAACAACAGCGCCTATTCGTAAACAAGGTCCCAATCCTGGACCAGCAGAATAAGAAACAATATCAATGTCCTTAATACTGACTCCAGCATCTTCTAGACATTTTTTTAAGATTTCGGTAGCTACCATGGTATGATGTTTAGATGCATCCCTAGGATGAATACCCCATCCTGCTGATGCTTTATAAATGTCCCTTACTTCTGACAAAATAAACTCGCTTTCTGTATTGCCAGTATCACTTTTTTTGTCAATTTCTATTATAGAACATCCGAACGTATGAGCGGTGCTTTCAATTCCTAAACATAACATAATATGCATTAATTCCTACTCATTGTGGATACTATCTTAATTATATCGCCATTTTTCAGTTTATGCTCAGCACCAATTCGTTGTTTTGTTCTTACATCAATAGCATAGAGAAATCCTTTTCCCAAGTCATTGTGAATCAAATATGCCAAATCTTTGGCGGTGGAGTCATTAGAAATTATTCTTGCATCAGGAAAGACATTCCCCTTTTTGTCTGTAAATTTATATTCGTCCTCCACTGGATAAACTACAATATTTTGTAATATTTCAAAACACGCATGATTTATTACTTGCTGAATTCCTGTCGAACCGAACCTGCGTAATATACCAGATACAACCTCCAAGGCCTCATTCTGTTTGTTAGAAAGTGTTTTAGATTGCTTGATTTTGAAACTCGAATCCCCTGGCAAATAATGAATGAGATTTTTATGAGAAGCTCTCCTTAACAACAATTCAGCCTCGCATACAGTAGGAAAGAACGGCCTCTTTAAATTCTTCAATTTTTCCATATTGATAGCTGATGATGAGATATCGGCTTTGTTAGCTGCTAAAATAATTGGTTTGGAGCGTGTTCGTATTTGTTTGCTTAATATGAGCAAATCCTCTTCAGTCCATTCGCTTGGCTTTTTGATCAAATTTATATGGTCCAAGGAATTTCTGATTAATTGTTCGCTAATTGATAGACCAGAAAGTCTATTAGACAATACAGTTTCTATCCTTAGTTTTAGATTCTCACTTTCTCTTATTATCTTGTCCCAATCTCTCAGAATTAATGAACGTATCCAAAGATCAAACTCATCTTCTATGAACTCCAAATCAAAAAGCGGATTACCTTCACCCGGATTAACTGGTCTGCCTTCTTCGTCGGTAGATCCTGAGATATCTATTACGTGGATTAGTACGTCAGCCTGACGAGCGTCATCTAAAAATTTATTGCCCAAACCTCTTCCTGAGTGTGCACCTGGAACGAGTCCTGCTACATCTATTAGTTTTAGTGGGATATATCTTATTCCGTTAATACACTTAGAAGTAATGGGATTATCCAAAACATCCATCTCTTTACAAACACAATTTACTCTTACAAATGCAACACCGATATTCGGATTAATAGTAGTAAACGGAAAATTGGCAATTGGTATTGATGAATCTGTAGCTGCATTAAAAAATGTTGATTTACCAACATTTGCTTTACCCAATAAACCAATTATCAATTCTAAAAGATTAGTTAACATTGGAATATATATTTACGTTAGTATTTTGGACCAAAATGATCAGAGAATGTATAAATGTATAAATGTATAAATATCAAAATTTTTATCGTTCTAACGATAAAGCAAATCTGAATTTTAATGGGCGGAATAGTTGCAGTATGCGTACTGGATGAGAACATCAATAACGAAAAGATAATATATCAAGTATTTCGCGGGATGCAATTACTCCAACATCGTGGAAAGGCTGTTTGGAAAATTAGTTCAGGTAAATTTGAGGCAGGTGGATATGGCTCGTTGCCTACATTTGATACCATACATGAGAAAATTGTAAAGCAGCTGAATCATCCAATGCAAACGACGGTTGGGCATCTTTCAAAAAAAAAGCCAAAGTCCAAAAGAATGGAGAAAATAAATTTTGCTCTTGATGGATTTTTTATAGATTTGGATAAATTAACAACGCATCCTTTAATAAGAAACAGAAATTCCGAACCATTAAAACAAATTCATTACATTTTCAAAGAACTGCTACTGGCACAAAAAGATCCCTATAAAGCAGCTGAATTTTTGGACAGGCATTTAAGGGGTAATTATGTAATAAACATTAACAATGAAATCTATGTTTTTAGAAATAGTACAGGATTTAAACCCCTCTTTCTGGGATGGGATGAAAACGAATTATTTTTTATGGTTACTTCCGAGAACTACCTAGAGAGTTTTTTCCACCTAAAATTAAAAGGAATAAATCCAGGACAGCTAATTCGTTTAAGTCCCAAGTATGGTATGGATATTCTGACACAACTGGATAAGAATAGAATCTTAATGGATCCATTCGAATTTATTCGCGAATCACATGTGTCAAGTATTTTTGATAACAGGAGCATTTATTCTATAAGAAAGAATATTGGAAACATTCAGGCCCAGTATCTATCAAACAAAAACATAGACGCAGGCATGATCTTTGCGGAACCAGATTATACTAGACCAATGGCTCTGGGCTTAAACACAGGATTCAAAAATAATGGAAAAAAATTTGAAATGGTTGAAGGTATAATTAAAGACAGATATGATGATTCAGATCCAATGATTGATTATTCGGAACAGGTAAGTAAGAATAAATTACTATCCAATGGTAAAACACTTAAGTTCATTATTACTCCAGTTACCCATAATAATAACATTCTATCAGTTCAAGGTACAATCCAAACTGGAGGCACCATAATTGAAACAGTCTTCTATTTAAGAAAAGCTAGTGCTCATAAAATTAATATAGTAGTTAGCTACGTTCCCACCATTGATGGTCGCCAGGTTGGATTATATACTCAACAAAAGGATCTTATTGGAAGAAAATATGTTGGCAAGATATCATATATAGATGATCTGAATAAGAAGATAGCATCAGAATTAGGAGTTGATTCAGTATTTTATAACTCTCCGGAGATTTTGGCCAAAGGTATTGGAGTTCATGAAAGTCAGTTATGGTTTCCCGAATGGATACGATTTTTGGACTATAAATAGACAGACAATATATACCCTATAGGGAGAACTTTAACATTAAATTAGTTATTATAGCGTTTCAATACTGTTGAGATTAAATAGAAGGAAAATTATTCTAGAGAATAAATTTGTAATCGAAGGGAGGACAGTAATAAAGCTTGAGCTTAGAGAATACAAATCAAGTGATATCGATAAAGACGAAGAATATTCAATAATGATTTATTTGAAAACAGATCTGGAAGATATAGAATTAGATTACTTGGGAAAACCAACTTTGGATAGAGATAAGTTCGAAGAAAGTTTCAATTTCCTTTGTAACCATAGTGGATTATCATCGGCCTTAAATAGATTATTTATAGAGTTGGATAGTAGAATAAGATAAAATGGAATGTCAAACGCTATAGCCTATACCAAGTCAATTAGCTCATTCAATTTGCTTATTCTTGTATAAGATGCTAAAGATTTATTCCAAGGCTGATCAAAAATTATTATCTGTTTAGGAGTAACAACTTCCATCGCATTGATCGGAGAATCATCGACCAATAGAAAGAAAGGAAAATGGCTCTTTGACACATCATCAAAAATGAAAACAATATCGTTAAAAGGTATATTATTTAGGTCTAGCCAATGAGCCACAAATGGCATTGTAACACGCTCTCTCTTTGTAATAATGGAAATTCGAAAGCCCTTGTCTTGTAATTGAATTATTACATCTGAAAGGTCGTTACTAGTTGGAGGTATGTTCTGCCATCGTTTTTGCCAGACCATTATGAATAAATCCGTTATCTGTTGTTTACTTATTGACAAAATGTTATGTATATGCCAATCAGATATATCCCGCTTTTTAATTTTGGTATTATAAATTGTATTATATTCTTCTAACCAGATTTGCATTACGTCAGCTAAAACAGAATCGAGATCTAGTGCGATAGTTATTTCAGATACCATTGGGACTAATATTGATCAGGTTGCATACATAAATATCTATTTTATCCTATAATGATGACGACTTTATAGTCAATTTCATGTAAAGATAATAAAATACATTTAATGATCCCTATCATCAACTGTATGATATTTTTCGATTTGAATTGTAGTATGATAAATTTCAAACTTCTTTTCTAAGAGTGAATTTATTTCTCGGAGTATCTCTTGTGATTTGGTTGAATCAAAAATAACTATATGTGCGGACAATGCAATATTTCCGGAAGTTATACTCCATATGTGGAGATCAAACACCCCTGTCACACCTCTTATCTGCAGAATTGAATCCTTTATGTCCTTATATAACAAACTTGACGGAGAACTTTCCATTAAAATTGATATTGATCTTTGCAACAAATACCAAACACGAGGTATAATGAACAGAGCGAGACCGAAGCTAATTATAGAATCTATCAGATAATAATTAGTATAATATATGAGAACAGCTCCAATGATGATTGCGATAGATCCTAGAAGATCACTAAATAGTTCTAGCTTTGCACCTTGAATATGAAGAGCATCGGTTTTTCCTAAATTATAATGTTCTTGCGTGGATTCAGAAAATGTATGTTCCGAGTGGGTATGGGTTCCTTTTAAAAGCCTGAGCCCAACAAGATTTACAATTAATCCTACTATAGCAACGATCAGCATGAAGGAGCTTTCTATGTCGCGAGGTTCAAAAATCCGTCTGTAGGCTTCGAATAAGATAAAGATTGATATCAACAACAGAATAACACAATTGGCAAGAGAGGACAGAATTTCAGATCTATAGAATCCGTAGGTATGTGAAGGAGTTGGAGGCTTTTTACTAAATATGGAAGCTACAAGAACAAGTGAAATTCCGAAGACATCTGCAAACATGTGCAGAGCATCTGCAATTAAAGCCAGACTTCCGGTAATATATCCAGCCACGATTTCTACAGCTAGATATATAGTTAATATAACTACAACTATTTTTAACCTCCTAGTTTCTATTGATGTTTCGCTTCTCGTTATGATTTCATTTATCATAATATGATATTTGTTAAAAAGTGTATGGAGAAGACATCATGTGATGGCGATGACGCAGGACATATAGATGATCAGAGGATTACTGGGATTAATTAATCCTTCAATGGACTAAATCTATAATGCAAAAAGATTTCCATCTCACTAAATGATATAGGATTAAAATGCCACTTTTTTCATTACAAAACCAATTTAGTCGAAAAACAAAAAATGTAATAGTATTTAAGTATAACTTTATATATTTTATAAATATGTCATTCAATCTTAACGATAGTCCAACACATTTCATAGTTCTTAATGCAATTTATAAGAATTTTAATACTTTAGATAAAATCATTAAATTTACAAAGCTTACAAAGTCAGAAGTGGAGACAATTCTTAAGGAATTAGAAAGTCAACGACTTGTCGTTAAATTTGAAAAGAAAATATTTTTCTTTGGAAAGAAAATTCAGTATAAAATAACAGACACGGGGTTAAAAGTATTAAATTCAAAACAACAGGAACTAGAGAATAAGTTAAGACAAGTCCAGCAATGGTATTCACAAGGTGATAAAGCCCAGCTCCAAACATTTATGGGAAATAATAGATCATGGATGCCATTTCTGATTTTTTCAGGCATTATGGATATGATGTTTTTTATGTCGTTAATGTCGTTTATGGGTATGGCCCTAAATCCAATGGAGAGTTCAATGGCGGGAGACGCAGGAGATACCAGCGATGCTGAGTCGGAATCTGATTCCGGAACCAGCACGGAAACTGGAACAACAGAAAATGTAGATATGCATGGAGGAGACATAGGAGGTGGAGGTTTTGATTTTGATGGTGGAGGTTTTGACAGCTTTTAATAAAACTTAATTTTTTTGATATTTTACACTACATTTTCTGAATGTGGACTATACTAATTCAATATTTATCCCGTCAACATAAATAAATCAATTCAATAAAAATATATTTAATTTTATAATATGAAGTGATAATCGCAGTATGACATGGAAGGAGATATTAAAGATTTTTTTTATCGCATTAATTGCCGGAAATATAATGGGCATAGTATTGATTCAAATATTTGAGACTCTTACCATTACGAGTTTAATAATTCTTGAAATATCACTGATAATAACCATAGTTTTTCTATTCATTGCAAGTAAGTTATGGAATAAAAGACTAGCCGAAAAAACAAACCGCGAAAGAGAAAACAATCCAGAATAATATTAAAAATATTCAAAAACAATAGATCCGGTATCTGAATATTATTTCATTTTATTTGCGAGATAGTTTTTCTTCTAATCTAGTATCATACATTCAAAGCCGAATCAACTTGGATTTTGTAAAATCTGTAGAAGCACCATTGATTTACCCCCAGTGATTCACTGTTGAGGTATTTTAAAATAAAAGGTAGCACCGCCTCCTGGATTATTGGTTGCCCAGATCTTGCCATTATGAGAATTAATAATACTCTTTGATATAAACAAACCAAGACCAGTACCTTCAAAAGACTTGGAAGTGAATTTTGTAAACAATCTTGGAAGTATATCAGGATCGATACCTTGTCCAGTATCCGATATACTCACAATCACATTTTCAATATTTTTTACCGTATCTCTCTCAATTTTTGCATCGATATCAATAAATCCTTTTTCAGTAAACTTTACAGAATTGCCTAGAAGATTAAAAATAACCTGTGTGATTCGATTTTTGTCTGCAAATACAAAGATGTCTTGGGGTTCATATATTATATCCAAATTTTCTAGTTGCTCTGGATTACTGCTTAATAACTGGGTTTTTATATCACTCATCGAGGACAAAATAATGTCCCTAATATTAAAGCGTTCTTTGTTAAGCTTCAGGGACTGACTTTCGATCTTAGTAATATCTAAAATATCTGATGCCAATCTCTTTAAGCGTTTGGCGTTTCTAATAATCGAACTCACTTGTTCTTTGTCAACTTTGACTTCTTCTTTTCCATCTTCGAATTGTTTTTCAAGAAATATCGCATCTCCAAGTATGGGCATTATGGGAGTTCTCAATTCATGAGCAGCAATATTTATGAATTCTTTTTGCATCTTATCATGAATGCTCAGTTTTTCATTCGCCGATTCGAGTAACTTATTATATTTTATCAATGAATTATTTGCATCTTTTAGTTCTATAGTTCTCGAATTTACTGCGGACTCTAGCCGTTTATTCCAGGAAAGGATCAAAAACGCAATGCCCAAGGCTACCGCCCCAATTATTAGGATCATTAAAGTACTAAAATTTTTCTGATTATTTATCAAAAATCCCACTTCAGCTGCTAATTGATGAGGAGAGCTTACAAACAAAGTCCACAAATACTTTCCACCTATATAGACGGGTTGATATGTAATGGTAGTCTTGTTTCCCCCATCCAATATTAGATCTTCAGCTCCAGCAGATCCTTGAAGAGATCTAGCCAATAGAGAATTATAAGGTCCTCTAATTTCCTCAGGTACTAGGGATTGAAATTCTTCTCCAAGATAATACTTTCCAATGAGCGAAGGATTACTACCATATATAATAATACCATTCTTATCCATCAACCCAACATTGCCTGCTACTTGAGGAGCTAATTCGCTTTGTAAAAAACGACCTAATTCATGAATTTTGATGGATGCAACGATAACCCCTTTAAACACAGGTTCTCCGTCGGAATGTTCCATAACAGGAAATGAAATATAAAGTCGCGGAATTTTGTCTATAGATTCTATTGCACTACTATAATAACTAGCATGAGTCTCTTTAGGAATAACAAAATATTCTCGATTACTTAAATCAATGTTACTATATGAATCAATTATACTAGAGTTAACGTTGCTTATTGAGACAATTCGACCATCTTCATTTATCCAATAATATCCCTCAGTCAACGACTTTGTCGAGTTCTGAACTTCATCCATAATTAGTTTAGTTCCATCTATATTGCTGTAATTTACAATTTTAGACAAGATCTCGAGGTTAGTGGATACTGGATCTATGATATGCAATAGAGTTTTAGAAAGCCCGTCTGTTTCAATTATGGCATTTGACCTTATATCACTGGAAGCAATCTCACCAATTTGATCGGCAGTTAGGCCAGAATAATGATAAGATAATATTGACAAAGAGATACCTACGCCAATTACAAGAATCAGCAAGAAAATATTATTTCTAGATGATACTATGCTTATCATTTACAAGCTGTTTAACATTTTTGATATGAAGTACCAATTAAATTGCTAACATAGATTTAATCTTAAAAATTAAATCATTCATATCAATCGGTTTAATAATGAAATCTTTAACATCAATTGAAGGAAGAACTTTTGTAAATTCATCCCTGTTTATTTCAAACGCAGTAATGAAAGCAATTTTGGTATCAGGTTGCATTTCCTTGATATGTCTATACAATTCAAAACCATTCATCCTAGGCATTCTAATATCAGTGATGATTACGTCATAGTAGCCTAATTCGTGATTTTTAAAAGAACTCAACGCATCATGCCCACTTGAAAATACTTCCACCTGAAATTCATTAGTTATTTCCAAATCTCTCTTAATAACTCTCAGGATATCTTTTTCATCATCCACTACCATTATTCTAGCCATCTTATTATTGTAAGGTTTGTTAATTTCAACTTCGGACGTCATGGATATTATTTTTACACTAATAATTGTTTAAAGGAAATATATTAATTAGCATTTCTAAAGAATTCGTAATTTCTTTATACAATATAATAAGCTAAAGACATTCAATAGATTAATTTTAACTGTATAAAGTTCACTAATGAAAAACCAGTAGTTACAGTAAGCGGTGTATTTAACAAGGCTATGTCATTCATTCAGAGATTTTCGTTTCAAAACAGGCATTCTAAAGATGACATATGGAAAATGAGACTTCGGAAGAGACATGAAATAAGCTTGAAGATGATAACTATGAAGATGGTATTTACTGAATATAAAGATTAATTATGTGTTCAATCCACTAAGAGACTATATATATTTTTTTAATATTCATAACCGAATTTTCGAATTTTAGAACAAACATGAATAAAGATTAATTTAACAATACGTCAAAATAATCTAAACACATGTCATTCACAATAAGAGAAATTGAAGAGAATGATTTAGATAATGGGTTTTTTGAAACACTCTCAAACTTATCGGTGGTAGGCGCCATAAATACTAACGAAATGTTAAAAAAACACATCATAAAAGAAATCAAAAGAAATAAGGATTATGTAATAGTTATATCAGAGGATGCAAAGCGTCGAGAGGTTATTGGCACCGCCACATTATTCATAGAACAAAAATTTATCCATAACGGAGGTAAGGTCGGCCATATAGAAGATGTAGCAACTAGAAAAGGGTATGAAGGCAGAGGCATTGGAAAAGAAATAATAAAAAAGCTAATTACCATATCACGAGAACGTGGATGTTATAAAGTAATTCTTGATTGTGATGAAAAAGTATTCAAATTTTACGAGAAAATAGGCTTCAAGGAGAAAGGAATAATGTTGAGGTTTGATCTATAGTGCCAGTTTTGGCACAAACAATTTATATTATTAGAAATAGTACCTAGCGTGGATGAAAACACAGAATTAACCCTCATTAAAAATAGACCACTTGAAAGAATTTTTAGAAATAATATAGCAAGAGTAATTGATTTCCTTATAATAAATCAGCAGTTTAATTTTACTACAGCAGAAATAAGCAAATCTAGCGAAATACCTTTAAGAACAGTCCAAAGAATCATTCCCCAATTAGTTCGAAACAATATTGTAATAGAAAATAAATATAAAGGCAAAATTAAAAATTATGAATTGAACAGAAATTCCAAATTAGTTGAAATATTGAAATTATATTCGATCGAGACTATAAACGCATTTGTAGAAGAAGCTATTGAGCAAAAAAGAACCCGACGCTTGATTTCAAATAGTAAGTTAATTTGAATTTACCCATCGTTTACCAAAAATTGAAAGAAAGTCCAATCATTACAATTCATTTAGAAGAAAAAATTTCATAAAACAACATAATCAAAATTACTTAGACAAATCATAAAGCTATTCTTTACGCATGAAATAGAAGAAATGTAGCTTATATTTTCTGTGTTTTTAGATATACATACATCCACCCATACATCGATAGTTGCATGGATACATATACATACGAACTTATCCAAGTACTATTTTATTTTTTTATTTTACTTGTCGGTTGTAATTTTTTTTTAATTACAGATCAGGTGCGTTGGGCTATTGGTAATGGCAGGCTGAATACCTCGCCCGAAGGCTTGATAATTACACCTCCATTCCATCAACGCCATCTTCTATGGCCGCCCTCCTC
>DATEOO010000338.1:0-5434 GCA_035274085.1 Candidatus Nitrosocosmicus sp. | reverse complement strand
AGAAGATGAACGGAGGCAAACCACGAAACCATATCTTTCAATACCGACTGTAGAACCCACAGGAGGGATTGAAAAATAATTGTCATTAAACTTTAACTCCAAGATCGAAGATGAGGCTGAGACTTTACTCAAACAAGAATTGGAAAGAATTTTCAGATCCGTTTTTAAAACAAACAGAAAAATACTTGACGGATTAAATGAAATAAAAACGGCCAATACATGGTACCAGGAAGCAAAGCAAAATCCGGCCAATACATGGTACCAGGAAGCAAAGCAAAATCCGGATAATATTCCTAATATTATTTTAAATCACTGTATTTCCACGATAATAAAATATGTCCAGCCAGTTCTAACTCGCTATCTTATTGATACCTTTGATTTTAAAATTAGATTCGAAAGAGGAAAATTGACAGTAGACCACTTTTTTATGGAATTTTCAGTCAAACCATTCGTTGAATTCATAAGAAAAATTAACGGGCAACCAGCAGGATCAGTCAAACTCGTCTTTGAAATCTCAATGACAGGAAAAATGGAAAAGATACAGTTCCGCTCCTCAATGGGACGACGTCAGTTTACGGTAGACAAACTATCAACATTGTTTGACATATCGATTTTGGAAGGATCAATTATCTCCAATGATATTCACTTTCAGCCTTTTAAAAAACCTATAAAACTATATCATAGAGAATTATTTGAAATAGAAAATCTAACCTTTACAATCTAGATTGGAATTTAAGATAAACAAGATTGCAAATACTTTCTTATTATGAATCAGATTATTCACATTTATCTTGATTTCATAGCCGTTAGACAGATAAAATTCCCTTTCAAATCTAATAATCTATAAAATGATAAAGTTTTAGGAGTATTTAATATATAAGGGTTAAAGGAGTACGTCACAAATCTATAAAATAACTTATTATCATGTGGCTCCAATGGCTGTATAATAAATGATTAATTATCATTCAAGAATAATGATTATTTAACCATGATCAATAGATTAATTCAGAAATAGAAACTCCTTTATATTCTTCTATCTAAGGTTTTGATTTCTTGTATTTTATAGAATCACTAGCACAGTGGATGTGAATATTGTTACTCTTGTAACGAAGAGGATTGACGAATAAAAGTTTAATTAGATAACTGCTTTATGTAATTGAGTCCTTTTTTAGTGGTGAAAATGCAGCGGAAACCACCGGAGTCGTTAATCACATGACCCCCTTATTTGTACGCATATGACGGACTAAAGATAAGATGTTAATACAAACCAACCAAGACGGATTTGCCTTTTCTACCTAAGTTTCTTTAGATATTTTAAAAAAGAAATTTAATGTAGGCATTGTCAAAATATTCTATCCTAGCATTAGGAATGTTCCTGTCAATGAATTGCAATCTAACATTTCTCAGAATAAGATATAGTGAAATCATTAGAATAACAAAGTTAAGTTGATTAGTAAGATATAATTTGTTTCTTCAATAGGATCTATCCAACAAATGGTTCAAAATAATTAGTTCATTTTTTTAATGATATAGGATCTTCAGATATATCAACGTTATGCTCTATCATATATTCGGATAAATTTCTTTCCATCAATAAGTATTATCTTTGATTTAATTTTCGAAACATAATCTAAAGCATCTTGAGAAAAGGATCATAATAAGGTGAAGATAAGAAAATGATATAGGGGTGTTGTGGACGAATTACCACATAATTACCAATGAATGTTTTATTTGATCTTATCACAACAGCGGTATGAGTATTGAAAATCAATAGTTCATAAAAAGGATTAGAAGGATTTGGTTGAAAAATCATAGTCAATAAACTAGTTAGAAAATACAAAGTCAATTTATAGATTAAGTAACAGTTTTCATGTATTTCATGGAATCGAAACCCACAGAATTCTGACTCGATAGTACGTTCCCAATTAATTCCTGATCATGAGCAAAGATCAATCTCAGTTTAACAGAAATGAGTTTGCTATTTTTAGAATCCAAGTTTTCTATTAAACTTTTTGGGCAGTGAAGCATTAAAGGAATATTCAAATTAATATCGAGGAGGATCATTTTATCAAAATACTGATCTAAAGGCATATTCTAGGATAAAATAAAAGGTGAACCTTCAAAGAAGAATAATCCAACTGATTAGAAAGATCTATTTCGAAAGATCTACAAATTCATATCTTTTGCTTTTAGTATCAAAAAGTATTATTCGCCCGATGTCATTAAATAAGCCAGAAACGCTTTTAGTTTTTCTATGAGCTGGACCTGGATTTAACACAAAGGTTTCCTGGTTGGCTTTGATTACTCCAGAAGATTGTTGAGGTTCACGTATATGAGTATGACCACAAATCAATATATCATATTTTTTACTATTAATTAAAAATTGTTTAATTTCAATATCAGTTCCATGATAGATTCCGAATTTGATTCCATCAATTTCGATTTCGCCGATTTCGCCTTTTAAATCGCCATTGATTTCCAGAAAATCTTTTAGAATTTCCACACGTTCTGCGTCATTGTTACCAAAGACACCGATTAGTTTTGATTCCAAAGTACTAAACTCCTTTGTCACTCCTGAAAAAATGTAATCGCCTGCATGGATTACATATTCTACCTTTTCTTTATTGAAAATTCTAATTGCTTCCTGAACATTCTCGATATCATCATGAGTATCCGAGATGATTCCAATTTTCATTTGTTAATAGTAGTAAAGAAACAATCAATTTATTTCTTTTTTCTTTTCCAGTAAAAAAATTGCCCTTTGAAAAGTATGGACGATCACAATAGGCCGAATGATCCAGACAAACCTAAAGCAAAACTGATAGAATTTTAGGACAAGGTCGACTCTAATAGATAAAAAAATTATTTACTGAATTATTTAATGCTTTTATAGTAGTATTGAAAAAAATGTATACCCTGATCACATTTGATTATAGACCAAACATAAGATACATGATATTTTTCATATTGGCAATAGTCTTGATACCTATATTTACATATATCATTTTCTACAATGTTGTATTTCCTGAGTGGTCGACTGCGGATATACAAGGTAATTTCGAGGACATTAAAGAAATCTTAGTTAGATTTGGTAATCTTTCAGTGCAAGAGAGTCAATCTTTTTCGTATAGTAACATTACTTCCAATGAGGATTATGTTGACGAAGCAATTAGACTAGCACAATTAGATCTAAGTCAAGAGGAACTACTACGAAAAATAATTTTTCCCTTATTGTTGGTTATTAGTAGTTTTATATTTTTCACTTTTAAATTTTGGATGCCAGGCATTACTAAAAAAGCCAAGCAAAAAATTAATGATCATAACAAAACTAACATCCAAAGTAATTTAGAGACTACACCTGAAAGTCTTCCAGAAAAGACTTTATACTTTCTCAATGATTTTAACAGAGCTCTTATTTCAGTAGCTGGTTTCTTGATAAGTATTCTTGGTGGATTTATGTTATCATCAGGATTGGAAAACTTTTACTTTTTTCTTGGTTTTGAAACAATGATTGTAGGCTTGGCAGCCATATTAGCAGCCCATCCTTCATTTATTAGTGCAGTCAAAGGGAAAATCGAAATTCCAAAAAAAGAAAATGAAGATACAGGTGTAGGTAATGATATTCCCATTCACCCACGAAAACTTGAATCATATTGCAAATTAATTAATTTTGGTGCTTGGTCGTTAGTTCTTGGTTTAACTTTACTTGCATTTAGTTTTTCTTAGCCATGAAATTAATATCATAGCATTTTCTAATTAACTAATTTACTAATTTACTAATGCAGTCATTACCTCTAATGGAATAAATTTGATAATGGCTCTGTTCAAACGATCGTTAAGGATGTTGTTGGATTATTAACCCAATTTGTAAATTATTTATATACTTGATAATAATAACCATGATGTTGAAACAGAATTCTTCTTTGACTAAAACTTTGGTAATTTTCTTGATAGTATCAGTTATATTTTCATCGGGTAGTTTTTCTCAATCATTTAATATGAATGTGTCAGCACAAAGTCAGGAAGAGAACAAATTACAGTCATCATTTTCCAATCAATCAGCAAAAGTAGATGATCTTTCAAAAACCATTTTGGATAAATACAAACCACGAGTTTTAGAACACTTGTTTGGCAACAAAACAATTGCTAGTAATATTTCTTCTAATTCCTCTTTACCTGTGTCAATTGTAGTGGGCGTTATCACTCCGAACGGTACTCAGGTATCTGCATATGGTAATATATCTAGGGCCAATCCTATACCAGTTGATGGAAATACAATATTTGATATAGGTTCAGTTACAAAGACATTTGTAGCTACGATTTTGGCTGAATTAGTCGATCAAGGCGTAGTAAAATTAAGCGATCCCTTGGAGATGTATCTTCCAGTTAATGTTACTGTTCCTTCTTATAACGGACATAAGATTACATTAAAAGATGTAGCGACACACAGTTCTGGATTACCATATTGGCCACCAGGATGGACATGGGATAAATACTATACAACTCCACAGGTATATGAATTTCTTGCCAATTCAACACTTGAAGATGAACCAGGAACAGTAGCCAAGTATTCTAATATTGGAATGGGCATGCTTGGACAGGCTCTATCATTGAAGATGGGAGTCCCACTAATTCAGCTCATAGAGGATAGGATATTAAATGTACTAGGGATGAATAGCACTGGATTTGCAATGAATGAAACTGGTATATTGATACCAGAAGATATAAAGTCAAGATTTGCAGCGGGCCATATTGTTGGAAATGAAAGCAAATTAGTATTCTTACCTCAAGAAGTTACAGCTGCAGGTGCGATGTACTCTACCGTTAATGATTTGCTAAAGTATGTTTCTGCTAACTTGGGATTGATAGATACAAAGATTAATCCAGCCATGGAAGAGACTCATTCAATTAGAATTCCATTCTATGAATTACAAGTTCCATTTAAAGATCCTTCAGGAAATGAATCAACACCCTATGCATATGAAGGACTGTCATGGTTTAGTACAACTAATTTAGGCACTCAGGTAGTATGGCATAATGGAGGTATAGACGGTTATAGCTCATTTGTGGGATTTAATCCATCTAAACAGATAGGCTTGGTAATACTGTGTAGTTGTTTCTTCACAGACGTGCCCCCCATTGAAATGCTAAAAATTGCTGTACCTTTCCTTCTTTACTATCCTGACCAATAAAGTTCATTTTTTATCTTTTTTCATGATTCTCATTGTGTAACTTTTAATAGTTTACTTAAAAATTGGTTTTACTTAGAATATTTACGTTAGAATTCTATTATCAATAGGAACTTAATCCCCACGCGCCCAGATAGTTACTAAATATCACACCAAATTATCAGATATCAAGCACTTATACGCTTAATCGGATCAAAGAATTTGTTGTGCTATTCAATGTTATAGGATTAGTTTGAGATCTCATG
>DATEOO010000337.1:0-3082 GCA_035274085.1 Candidatus Nitrosocosmicus sp. | reverse complement strand
GTTATAATTTTTTTATTTTTAGACTAGATAAAGTGTAATTTTTTATTCTAAATATATAGTATTCAATTTGATTTTATCTCAAGTAAGGATATTTCAATAAGCTTATAAACAGGCTAAATGGAATTCAAAAATATTGAAATTAAAGTCTCTAGATTATGTAATAGTATTATTGGCTATTGTTTTTTTTAGCGGGTTTATTAATCAAAGCTTTGCCATACAAATGGAATCGGGAGTCTCACCTACAATAAACGCGGCGGATGCCTCCTTTACAGGTGATAGAATTCTTACTTTAAAATATCCTGCTAATAGCAGTATGTCACAAATCTTAGATGGAAATAAAACTACAATTTCTTTTTCATTGAACTCGTCAGATAGCGGTAATGGGGTATCTGAGATTTTGGACAAAATAAACAGTCAATTACTTTCTCAAAAACAAAGTTTAGTAAAATTTGAAAACGCCACACTAGATTATAAAGCAACCCTAAATGGTGGACCTACAACTTCAACTGTTTCATACCAGGTGAAATTGCATCCAATAATTACTAACCTTGTAACTGGTTCAAACGGATCTTCTACATCTATTTTGGACGTTGATTGGAGAAGTATTGCATTGGAAGGGCCATTGATAGTAAATACTACAGAATATGGTCAGATTGATATCAACCAACCAATTGGAGGTTTGGAAAAACTAGCTCCAGAGGTAGCAACTAAAATTCAAAATACAACTTTAGCTCCTGCATTTGAGACCCCTATTTTAGATTTTACAGATTTTGGGGTCACGATGAATAACTGGCACTTTTTGTTTGACGCAACTGGCGCTCAAGCAGGTGCCGCTGGATTTGGGTTTTCTGTTACAGAAGGGGGATCAAAGATAGTTTCGATATATTCTTTGGGTGAGAGTAGTTTCAGAGAAGGAACACACACAGTAAAAGAAACTTCTGCTTCAGCTGATATAGATGGTGTAAATGTTGAAGTTGATGGCCTAACAGCTCCTCCAAGTGGGCAAATGCAGGTAGGTGGATTCGCTCAAGTTCAGCAAACAGGAGGAAAAGAATATCTCCGTGTGTCATCCGTAGCACCTCAGGGTGTGGCTACTTCTTCCGGTAGCTTTCCCATCCAAGTCATATTGATATTTGGAGCTATGATGGCAGGTGTAGCAGTTCTAGTGCTAGTAAAATCAAGAAAATAAGCGATAGAACTCAATTTTTTTATTGTTTGTATTTATACTAAATGGTTTATATTTTTGTCAATGGATTTAGATGATCTATTTTCACTTTTTAAATAGTATGTACCGATATTCTGAATAGTATCTATTGTTATTATATTAGGTTGTATAATTAAGCTCCCTGAATATCTAGATTTACCTAGTCCAAGAACCTCCTTTTTATGATTTAATATTATGACTTGTTGATTTTCCTTGATATCTTTGAAAAATGAAAGAATTGAACTTCCCATTATGTCCCTACCAAAAACTACCAGATTTTCAGCTTTAGTATTTATGATAACGTGAGGATAATCCATATTTTTATTGTGTTTGACTACGAATTCGGCAAAATTTAAGCCGGGAGAAAATTTTTTATTCCTAATAGTACCTATTTTCAAACCGATACTAACGGCATTTACTTTATTAAAAAGTATGTCATCATATTTAACGATAGAAAGAACAAAAACTTCTGTTCTCATTACCTTTTTTTCTGACTCAGCGAATGCAATATCAGGTAAATATCCCAATGTCAATGTGTGATTTTGATCATTACTAGAGGCATCTAAAACTATGGTACTGACTATCAGTCTTATTGATCCAAAAATGTCAAAAATTCCCCAATTATTAAAGGATCTTTTTAAAATAGTTTCTTCAGCATTAGTCAAATTTCTAAAAGTCATTTTAGTTTGGTTGCTTTCTTATTTTTGCTATAAAAAATCCATTGGTTGAATGGATATGAGGATATAACCTTTTGGTAAAGACCATTTCCTCGTCGAATTGGTACTTCGAAAAACTCTTCAAACCATTCACTCCATAATTTAATGGCTCGAGTTTTGCATCTTTGTGATTGCTTAAAAGATATTGTATAATCATCTCATTTTCTTCAGGCGCAAAGGTACACGTGCAATATATCAAAAGTCCATTTGGTTTCAAAGCATTAAAACCAGATATTATCAATTTTTTCTGTCTGTTACTGCAAGTTTCCAAATCAACTAAATTACGACTTTTCTTTCTAGAATTATCTTTCATGATAATTCCTTCGCAAGTACATGGCGCGTCAAGCAGTACTCTATCAAATCTTAATTCAAGTTTGTCTATTTCTTCTGCATTAATATTAAGCACAATTGTATTTTGTATAAAACAACGTGACAAGTTAAAAAGTAGAGATACAAGTCTGCGGGAGTTTAATTCGCATGCGAAAATTACTCCCTTATTATTTAGTTTTTGAGCAATGTGTGTTGTCTTGCCACCGGGTGCTGCAGCCATATCCAATACAACCAAATCGGATTCACCATGAATATCTAATTCCTCTACTGCAATACAAGAGCTCAAGTCCTGAATGTAATAGTATCCTTTCAGATATTCAATAGTTGATCCTATACTAGGCTGTTTGGATATGGGGCCGTTACCTTTGCTAGGTTGCAAGTCACAGTCCTTTTGCGTAGCAATATTGACATTAAGGTTATTGTTACGATCTTTATTTTGATGATTGACTTTGATTTCGGTGTCCTTGATTTCAATATCCCCAAACCCATGGTTCTTTATCTCAAATACCTCTTTTAGAATTGTCTCCGTTAAGTGATATCCTTTCTCATAGAGTCGTCTTTTTAGTTCCTGTGGATTAGTTCTTAGCGTATTTACTCTTATATAATAATGCAAGTTTTTGCTATTATGGATATACTCTAGCATCTGTTCAGGAAAAGGGATAAAAATTAGAAATCTAGATATCATCCACTCCTTATATCCATATTTTTTTGATAAGAAACTCGAATGTTCGTTACCATTTAGAAGGACCGGATAGTCTTTAATAGCATACATTCTATATTACAATTATCAGTGTGACAACTAGAATTAATAGATTTTAGAATTTTATTTGAA
>DATEOO010000336.1:0-4296 GCA_035274085.1 Candidatus Nitrosocosmicus sp. | reverse complement strand
ATTCTTCCCAGTGCCAGATTCTATAGACTTCTGTCACTCTATAATTAAGCCTGAGGGCTTCTTTCAATTCCAGGTGCTATAATGTTAATAGAAAATGTAGATTATTTAACGATCTTACTGTTATAGTGGTGGTAAAGAAGCGGTCTTCATCTTTATGGGGACAACTATATTCTTCGAAGCATATAGTGTGTTCAGTTTTAAACTTTTGAGCACATTTTACACAAAGAGGGAAGAGTAAACGTTGATCGTCTGGGATTCGAAAAGGCAATACGGGAAGATATAGTCCCTTTGGAGCAATTATTTTGCATTTGATAAGCCCTTCATATTGGACATCATCAGGATGTGTCCAATCAACTTTCATCGGTTCTGGTCGAATAATTTTAGGATGTTTTACAGGATATGGTCCCGTAAAATTGCACCAGGGATATAAGCTAATTTGAAAAATTTGATGGTATATGTTATTAAAGTCATATAGCGCGTACTATATCAAACATTGATATATCGTAATCATCGTCTGCCTTCTCAAATAGTTTAAAGGCCATAGTACGACCGCCAAATAATGAATCTCTGGGATCGATCTTTCCTCTGGCCTGGCAATTAGTAAAAAATGCCTTCATTTCTTTATTCTTTCGTAACTAAAATAGGCATGTAAAATATATATTTTAATAAGTTCAACCTGTTCCCTAACCGTACATTCCCATACAAACTCCAGCTTAGTGACTAGATTGTCCAGCAGTTTAAGACGATCCATGGTCTCATTAAAATTAATGCGGTTAAGCTTTCCATTTGGTCCAACATAATCTGGCATGGTATGAATAGGACATCCGTGAAAATGACATCCGAGAAACTCTATTGCTCTGTCTTCAGACTCGATATAGCCGTCAACTTTAAAATGCCGCATCTTTCCATTTTCGGGGGTTAGTACAGAAAACTATCTTTCTCGTCCATTTCCAGCATGCTGAATTTTTACACCTTCTTCGCGGCTTATCCACTCTAAATATTTTATTGCAATATCGCTAGCCCGATCATTACGCTCATAGCCGAATTCGGGAACAATTGCTAAGGTGTTTTTCGGCAAAAACATATAACGGAATATTTTCATATTTTCATAGCTATTCCAGCTATAGTGCACGCCTAAAACTTCACATTTTAT
Source organism: Candidatus Nitrosocosmicus sp. (assembly GCA_035274085.1). Lineage (GTDB taxonomy): Archaea > Thermoproteota > Nitrososphaeria > Nitrososphaerales > Nitrososphaeraceae > Nitrosocosmicus. The sequence goes on along the minus strand of DATEOO010000336.1, from coordinate 3,143 downwards.
AAGAGTATAAAGTATATCACACTTTTAGCATTATGTCATATCCGTTTGTTATCTCCAATAGTATTCTTCGCATTTCTAAGACCGAATGTAATAATATTTCAGTATCGTTTTCCCCGTATTCTTTTAAAGACTCGAAAAGATTAAAGGGCTGCATCTTGTTTTTCTCGTACCATACCAGGAATTTTGCATGTCGGTCTTTTTTCATTGAGTTTGGAATATAGCATTCCATTGGTGGCAAATGTTCCAGTTTAGTATGCATGTTCTTTTTGCAGTTCCACAAATAAGGGAAAAACAGTTTGCTTTCACAAGCCAAGTTGAAAGTTCCTTTAAGATTATCCAAGGGAACTTGCATTATCAAGTACGAATCTAAATGTGGTGAAAATGGTAGGATTTATTTTTAGTCTACCTCTGAAAAATAATTTTGCAAAACGCTCATCGACTTTAACACTCATCTGATATATTTTGCATCCTGTCATGATGAGAGACGGGCATATTTTTCTGGCATATAATGCTCGTAATATAAAATGGTTATCAAATCTAAAATTGGCATTATATTCAGCTGAATTACATTGTTACCTGGAGCCGTTATGCGCATATATGATAACTTCTAACGACCCATCAAAAGCTTGCAACAACCAGTCAATAAAGTCTTCAATTGGGTCATCTGACGAATAAAACGACCATGTTTTATTTCTATTAAATGGAGTTACAACTCCTTCCATTTTAAGTGCCCGTGGCATGCATGTTTCGCATGATGAAATGCTATCAATAAGGTTTAGATTTGCACATCGTGTACAAACCCATCGACACGATATAAAATTAACAAAATGTTCATAGATCCCTTCCTTTACAACAAGATCTTGAGTTGTCTAAATTCTGGGGTATTTACAGTTATAAAGATGCATGAACCTCAAAGTCAAAAACCATAATTATTTGAGAATCAGTCTTGAAATCTTCTACAGGTGAAATATAACAGCCCTTGTCAGGCTCGTGATAGACGTAGCATGTACGGCAAAAGAATTCTCCGCAAACGTGTGGAACATAAGTGTAATAAATTCGGAAGCATTGATCACATTTATGGTATAAGCGACAGACCGCTTTCAAATGCCATTCATAGCATGATTTACTGTAAAATCTTCTAAGGCAGTTTTTACATTCGATATTATAGTCACGATCACGATGGCACTGCCCTTTTTGTACTCGACCACAATCTTTGCAACGAGCTAAAAAGCAGCATGTTTTCAAGATTTTAAAATGTAAACCTTTGCAACTGAATCGATGATAATAATCCCAAGAATAAAATATCGAACATTCTGAAAGTCTAACTTAAAACTGAAACATGTATGAACCAACCTATGCAATATTTTTTGTGCTTGAAGTATCCTGCTATACTTTTTAAGCCATCAAAATGTTCGTTGTTGTATATCAGTGAAACATTATATCTCCTGTCCATAGGGCCCTTCCAAATTACATTTGCAAATTCATCTACAACTACAATTCGATACAATCCTAAAATTATTCTTATTATACAAAGTGTTAGAATATTAAAAACCGGGATATTCTCTATCATAAAAGTCTTGCACAATTGACAGAATGTCTAGACCATAAGAATCGAGTTTTGAATCTATTCCGATTTCATTAAGTAGACACCAAGCAAGTTTATTTTTCCGCATATCATCATTCATTATGCGCGAAAAGCTCCATGATGTAACAAGATATTTCGGAATAGGCTCTCCTTTTTTCTTCTTTTGATTTATCATTTTACTATCATGATAAATGCGAGCTAATTCTAACGCGTAAAAAAGGCACAGTTTATTATTGTTATTAGATGGAAGAAGCTGTTTTCCATTTCTTCCAAAATATTGTTTGAAATCCTTCTTTTGTTCACTAGGCCCTCTTCCTCGTGGCGGAGATACAACAGTGATGATAACAGTGATAGGGTTATTCATGAAATTATACTTCTTTTCACTAATCTCCAATTTATCGATCTCTAAACTAAATATTAGCGCTATATTTTAAATATTTAATACCGTTCATGAAAAGATCCACATTATTTTGTTCTCTTGTGCGGAGCGGTATATAGATTGGAGTGTCTAATGTTTCGCTCAACATAATCAAGGAAAATTGCTGTGGAATTAAGCGCTCTTTCTTTACAACATCAAAGGCTTGATCAATCAAATCGTCTAGTAATTCCATAAACCGCCATTCCGGATGGTCTGACATGTTCTTAAGAATAAACTTGCTGACAAATTCACTGGTGTGAAACTTCTTAATATGGTTAACATTATATCCCAGATCAATAACATCATCCTCGATATTTTTTGGTTTCATTTTTAAATGATAACTGACGGGTTTGTCCTTTTATTATATATCCCAAGGGATAAATCCACCCTCTCACGTGAATAGCACTCGATGGTACAAAGATCACTCCGCCCCTTCAAAAGTAGGGTGACACGGAATGGTACGACTTCTTTTATGTGCATTAATGACGCAAATAACGAGTCCTTGGATGGTACAAAGATCACTCATCCATCCAAGTAATTATAATGGTGTGATGGTACAGGCTGGTACCCTCCGCCCTTAATTAGCCGTATAAAAGCAAGGCATTTATTGTGTTCTGGTCATTTTTATGCCAATACTTGTCAATAGCCTTTGGGGAAAATTCAACATGTCTAAGCGAATTTATATATCCAGCCAAACCAATAAAGCTTTGCAAAAGCTTGAAGATTTCAATGATGTTCCCGAGAATGACTGGCTAATATGGGGACAGAAAATGGTCAGTACCTTATTTCTATGCACGCCATGTCGACAAAAGCCTGTTGAGGTCGGTTATTGTTTAATAGCATAAGAACAATTTTTGTTTACAGATTAAAGATGAAGCGGATGGAAGCGCAAGAATTACCCGGGTGATATGTAAAAACTGCAAACTTGGAAACAAGCTCATTGGATCCTTAGTTCGGAGTGTTCAATATGGACGTGCACCTGTTTACCAATATGGTCTGGTAAACAACAAAAGCTCAAGAATGGATGATCTGTATAATGACATATATCCGGAAACGTCTTCTGAACCAGGTACCATTAATTAGTGTAGACTTTACTATATCAGTGAGACATTTAAGCTGAAAAAAAGTTCAAGCGTGCAA
>DATEOO010000335.1:0-3286 GCA_035274085.1 Candidatus Nitrosocosmicus sp. | reverse complement strand
TTCAAATAAAGAATGGCTTTCATGCACCAGCCATTCCATTTCGGAGCTCAACTCCTCGATGTTCCTCATTGGATTCTGCTTCTGCAGCTGCTTTATGCATCTCAGACATTGCACATCCCATTTGAGCCTCTGGTTTGCCCTTTCTCATAATACCACGATATAACCCAGCTTCTAATGTCTGTCCATGTTCTTTTTCCCAATCTTCAACCGGTATACTGTATTTCTTCTGTATCCTATCCCTGTACCATTCAGGTATTACATTAAATGCACAGAATGGTACTATACGCAAGTCGGGAGTCAAATAGTGAATGTCACATCTCTGTAATCGCTCAAGATCCTCATTATACTTATCTTGGAAATGCATCATACCCAAGAATAATGATCTTACATGCCATGAACCTACAGAATCAAAGTTCTGTTTGAGAAGAATACTCGAAAACATGCGTCCTAAATCAAGCCCGTATGGTTGTTTACTGCGATCTACAAACTGGTTAAGTTTTCGTATTACTTCCAACATAGTCCAATACCTATTCGATCCCGATTTAATTTCTTCAGTTTTTTCTTCGAAATACTCCAAGAGACCCTTTATATCAACAAAGGAGGTTAAAGGTGTCAGCTTCTTTGTTTGAACATCTTCAAAAACGTATGTTCCAGCACCACATGCAAAGTGGATAGATAATTCATATTTTGGTTTCTTGCTAAATGCCTCTATCACATTGGTTAAAGGCATACAGGATGGAACAGGAAACCAGCCATCTTTTGATATTTCACCGTTAGTTTGTTCTTCAATTCGTTCGATGCAATCGGGTATTGTAATTCTATATTTTTCTCTTTCTTTTTTACTCATTCGACCAGTTAATGACACTGGCTGGAAGTTAACGGCATGAACTACATCCATATTTTTTTGAGCAAATCGTATTATGCCACCTAATTCATGATCGTTAATAGATTTTATTACAGTTGGAACAAAAACAACAGTCATACCACACTTCCTAGCCGATTCTAGTGTATATGGGACTTCCCAGTGATTTTTGGGATTAGTTCTAGCTGTTACTCCATCAAATGACAAATACAGATTACTAACGCCAGACATTCGAACTTGTCTCATTGTTTCTGGTGAAAGTGCCAGTTTTATTCCATTAGTGTTGAGTTGTACATGATCTACACCCTCTTCTTTCATTATTTTGATTAGTTCTGTAATGTCGTCTCTTAACATTGGCTCACCGCCAGTAATTTGAATTGAATTGCCTGCTATAGGCCTTTCAGCCTTCAAGGTTTTCATCATTGCACGTACTTGTTCGTGTGAAGGTTCATACAGGTAGGCACCCTCTAATCCCTTTTTAACATAAAAGAAGCAATACCAGCATGTAAGATCGCATCTGTTCGTGACTATCATGTTTGCTAAGCCAGAATGTGAGAGATGGTTAGTACATAACCCACAATTAGTAGGACAGGCACATTTATCAACCATTACATTGGGAGATTGTGCGCCTTTTCCATCCATCCAATAGGTACTAAATTTCTTGTACATTTCATATGAGCCAAAGTATAATTCCTCACACTCACCATGGCTAGGACAAGTTTTTGTCATGAAAACTTTGCCTTCTCTTTCAAAGACCTCAGCGTCTAGAATCATATTGCAATCTGGACAGATGCTCTGAGTATATCTAATGGTACGTTTAGAACCAATAGTTTTACTAGTTAAATTGGAAATTTGTATTAGATCCATAATGTTGACCTTTAATACTGCACTTAATTAACTTTATAAAGATGATCTGACAAATCCTACGGTGTTTAGTCAGTAAAGTACAATATTGATGAAAGATTTAATATCCAAGTTTCAACTAGTCACATAAAACTATGGAAATTAGCGACAAGGCCAAGAAATCTATGGAAAGCCTTGGATTAACAAACTATGAAATTCGAGTATATACTTCGTTGTTGTTTGCCAGTTCAAATACGGCATCAGAAATCAGTAAGAAATCAGGTGTACCATACTCGAAAATCTATGATGTCCTAAATAGTCTGTATGTAAGAGGATGGATATATTCGGATAATCAAAGACCTCAAAATTTCTTTCCTAAATCACCATCAAATGCAGTGGAAGCCATGATGATAGAAATGGAGAACAATTTGAGGAGTAATAAAAATGTCATTATCAATGAATTAATGCCGATCTATGAAAAAACTGGATTAAAAGAAAAACCAGATATCTGGGTGGTAAGTGGATTATACAACATAGCAATAAAAGTTACTGAAATAATCCAATCAACAAAGGAAGAGCTTTTAATAGCCATCCCCAAAATTCCAGAGAATGTTGTAAAATCGATTCAACCAGTACTTCGTGAACTTTTCGAAAAAGGAGTAAAAATTATTATTTTAGCGTCCGATGAAACTAATAGTGATACCGTAAAAGCAATGTCCAGAGTAGCTGAAGTGAGACTCAAAAGTGATATGTTTGGTGGCGGAGTCATAGGGGATTCTAGACATGTATTAATTCTACTTGGAGAAGGAAAAAACGATTCAACGACAGCCTCCAGCTATGACACTATAGCCATATGGGCAGAGCATACTGGATTGGCTAGTTTTGCTAAAGATTATTTCCATTATTTGTGGCAAGATGCAAAAGGATAGATTGGATTGGATAGCTAAAGCCTTATAACAGATTAGTTTGAAAATAGTAAGGACAAACAATGATATGAAAAGCCCTACTGAGTAGATGAAGTAGATCTTGAGTAAAGAGTTTGTCCTATTTGATCTGTGATTGTTTGTAAAAATTTAGATTTAGATTTCCAATACATATATTCATTGTAATAATAACACATAATGTAGAATAGTAGTGGTCCACATAGAAAATACATCATCATTGAAAAGTTTTAGAAAATTTGTAATTTTCAACACTTGTAAATCATTTATTCCTAGTAATTATGATAAAGATCCAGACACGTTGCCTGAGAGAGATGAAGGACCAGGCGATATTTATATTGAAGCAGTAGATAATCTCACGATAAAAAAATTAAAAGAAATTACATTTGTAAATTCAAAAGAAATATTTGGAATAATCTATTCATCGAAAACTGGAAATACCATTTTGAAATGCAGACAATTAAAAAACAAGAATGGAAAAGTTATGAGCAAGGCATTACCTAGCGCACTAGTCAATTTGGTGGGAATCAGTGGAATCAGGAGTTTTAACCAAATTCGGGTTTGAATGCTATTGAAATCTCAGAAACAAGATGAAGAATGGGTCATATAGGATACAATAAAAATGAAATTCACTAAAGTA
>DATEOO010000334.1:0-2661 GCA_035274085.1 Candidatus Nitrosocosmicus sp. | reverse complement strand
TAATGTCCCATGTAGTATTATTAAAAAAATCAAAAGGGTAGTAAAATACTTGAGTATCCTACATTTCTTACCATTATGCATGTAACGTCTCCGGAATTGTATATTTTGCATGGTATTTGATCTAATAAATGGATTAGTATTACGAAGATTGTCTAAAAAATCCAATATTTGAAAAATTTTGATGTCTCAGTACTCATAATCTTCTTCACCAAGTAATTTCAGACGGCTCTTCGTCGTCATCATTGACATCATTCGTTTTGGAAATTGAATCAATATATTCTTTTGAAAACTTCGCTGGATTTGCTTAGCATAAGCTTTTGAAGCGCAACTTCTGGTTATACCTAGTATTCAGGAAAACCAGTTCGAACTAGTATATATACTATATATTGAATACTTTTTGTGACTCGCTGATAGAAGAAGTTTGAACTTAATCGATATAAAATGATAGAAGGATTAAGAGAAATTTACTGTTTTCTTAGCCATTTTCGTTAGTAAAGATAATTAAACAAGTATACTATGTTTTTGTTATGAAAGGGGCTCAAATTATTAAAACAAATGAACCATTAGTAATTAACGATGTAGAAAAACCTAAACCCGAAGGAAATCAGGTTTTGATCAGGGTTGGTGCAACTGGGGTATGTCATAGTGATCTTCATTTATGGGAGGGTGGCTACGCAGGACCTCAAGGCGTCTTTATGAAGGTTGAAGACAGAGGTGTTAAATTTCCTCTTATACCAGGCCATGAAATATCTGGTACAATAGAAGAGGTGGGTGCCAATGTAAATAATGTCCATGTGGACGATAAGGTGCTAGTATATCCTTGGCTCGGGGAGGGGAAATGTCCTGCTTGCTTATCGGGTGAACAGAATCTATGTGATAATCCAAGAACGCTTGGAATATACCAAAATGGAGGATATGCGCAATATGTTTTAATCCCTGATTCAAAATTTCTAATAAGACTTGACCATCTCCAATTTGATTCTGCATCATCACTGGCCTGCTCGGGATTGACAGCTTATAATGCTGTAAAAAAAGCAAAGCCAATCCCAGGTTTAGAAGATAAGCACAGTATTGTAATCGTAGGGGCTGGCGGATTAGGACTAATGGCGGTACAAATTGCTAAAGCCATATTCAGATCACAAATAACTGTTATAGACGTCAATGATCAAAAATTGGCAGAAGCAAGAAAGCTCGGTGCGGATAACATTATCAATACCAAGGAAAAACAGGATGTAGTAAAAGAGGTCAAAGGTCTGACCAATGGCTCTGGAACAGACGTCGTCCTTGACTTTGTAAATAACAATATTACGTCTGTAAATTCTTTTAATATGTTACGAAAAAGAGGTAAGCTAATTATGGTGGGATTATTTGGTGGATCAATGGAGTTGAACTTGCCAATGATCCCTTTGAGGGGATATACATTGACAGGGGCTTATACTGGAACTTTTCAAGATTTAACAGAATTAGTGAAGCTTGCTTCTGATGGAAAGGTACGTACCGTATTGGATAGGACTTTCACTCTTGACCAGGTCAACGAAGCATTGCACGATTTAAAGAATGGTAAGATCATCGGGCGGGCCATAATAAACCCCAACCAATAGGGAAATTTTTTATCTGTTTGTATCCCGCGAGCAGGATTTGCCCCAAAAAATAATCTCTTATTTCTTGATTGAGCCTGCGACTCTTCGGTTACTGTTGAATGTAAGCCTGATAGGCTGATGTACGATTAGCAATATTTTGCCAACAACTACAGCCGAAAGCTCTACCAGGCTGAGCTACCGCGGGATATTTAGTTTTTGAAAGAATTGATATATATTCTAATCGTAAATGCATAAATCAATGATTATATAGAGTTTTTCTTTCAATAAAATACCTTAATGAAGCTTGATGCTGCCCGCAATAAAGTAATATTCATTGTTCTTTTATCCATTGGATTTACTTTGGCAATGTATTGGGTACTAAATTACTCTTTAAGTCAACCCAATCCTATTTCACCTAGATTGATACCAGAAGAAGCATACCTAATAATACTTCACGATGTATACAATCAATCCTTGGATCAGTTAAGCAAGATTACGTTTGCAGATCTTAATGGGAAATTTACATCTCAGTATGTAATGGTAAATGCCAATGGGACGATACATCAAGCAGATAAAGATACCCATAATATAGGGAAGTTAATAGGCAATACAGCTGAACCTATAACAGGTGGCATCCACTATGGTTGGGAAATTTCTGCGAATAATACCAAATATTACGTAGATTCTACAAGTGGTCAAATGATTTCGTACCCAGAAATATCAGATCAGAATTCAAACCGATGAAGTATGATCGTTTCCACGTTCCAGGAACAAATCAAACATAAAATAAGAAATAATTTTGTCAGCGCCAGCCCTTTTTAAACTTTTGAGATATCGAATTATCCATCCCCTTTGGTCAATAGGATCTATATGGGATCCTGCTTTTAGTAAAGCATATTCCCCTGACACATTCTGAACTGCCAGAGGAACGTCTATCAGATTTTTAGCGAGTCTTACTAAATCCATATACCAGAACGAAGGTTTTATCATTACCCAATCCGAACCCTCTTTTATATCATGTAAAATTTCTCGCATTGATTCCCTAGGATTGTTGAAGTTACTTTGATAACTTGATTTATCA
>DATEOO010000333.1:0-2664 GCA_035274085.1 Candidatus Nitrosocosmicus sp. | reverse complement strand
TTACTAATCCCAACATTGTTTTATTATGATCTTCTCTAACCTTATATTTACTTAAAGCGTTTTTCCACATTTTGACATCATCTCTTATAGCCAACGATTGTAGGAACATCTCATAAATTTCTTTTTAATATTGGCTCCTAGAACTTGGGCGGATTGTATCTAGAATTTTTTACCCTCCGCTATAACTCAAGAATTTACTAGTCTTTTAAACCACATGTGAAAAATAAATTATGTAGAATTTTTGAAAATCGTATCTAACAGACACTTTATTAGGAATATCTGTATTTTGCCTATAATAATATTCAGTATTTTACTGGTTCTCGTCCAAGCAAATAGAGTTCTTTGAGGCAGTCCAGGGTTAATTCAAATTTTTTAAAATTAAAGTGACTGGGAAAAATAATAATGATGTTTTGTTCTACATGGGTTATTGAAAGAATTCAGTCAGCACCCATATTTCCGCATGCACAAAAATAAAATTCATCTATACGAGAATTACAAAAGGGGCATAATCCAATACTGTTATAATCAACATCAACAGCATCTTTACCATAGAGCACAAAGTGATCATTTAAATCATCTGATATTTCTTTGATGCTCATTCTTAGACACTATATAGGTTCGATCTTTCTTTAATATGTTTATATTATTATTCAATTTAATTTGTATTTACATACCTTTGATAAAAAAATCACAAATTCTTGGTAATAAATATAAGATATTTATATAAATATCAATGAGTTAAAAATGCATTAGAAGGACTAGCGGGAAGAGCCATTGCTGCTATTGACAAAAAGTTTAACCTATTTAGTTATATTTTAAAGATTTTTAACTAGGGTTTGAGATTGCAAACGTGAATAATATTCATCACATGCACACGCTGAGTTTTGGAAATACTCTATGTTGTACCGGTGGATAAATAAGTGAAGTTATCTAGGGATAAATTCAAAGATTATATTTATCAATATTCTAATTCTAAAATTGGCCAATAATGACGTTAATGACAATAATAACAATACTGATAAGTATTCAAATCCAGTTACTGTCATCGTTAAACGTAAGGCTAAAAAAGATAAAATTAAAGAATTGGAGTAATGGCTTTCAGGAATTTTTAAAGAGGTCTCTAGACAAGATGGAAGTATGGATATGGACATAATTAGACCAACTAATAATAGTAGATCCAAATCTAAATACGTCATAATATTTAGGTTTAATAAGTATGAGAATCTTGAAAAATGGGAAAAATCTTCCATTCGAAAAGAGTGGTTACAAAAAAAGTAATGATTTGGCTGAACCTGATTTTGAAGTACAAAACCTAACAGGATTAGAGTTTTGGTTTACACCATATCTAAAAGAATCTTCCTATTTGATTCCGCTAAAACCTCCACCACGATACAAAATGGTGCTCGTCACTATTCCAATAATCTCTTTTATGCTTCTGACTCTAGTTCCTCAGACCCATGTTTTTACGGAAATGCTACTAATTCCTTATGCAATAAGACTTGTTATTGCTATTACGATAACAGTTTTGCTAATGACTTATGTCATAATGCCTCTGATAACAAGGTTATTAAAATCTTGGCTATTCAAGTCTTAATAGGAATACCGATAATATTGTAGAAGATTACTATAACCAATGGATGAGGAGAGGAATAATCCTTCTTGAAATAGCGAAATTAAAATGGGGCGATCTGTGTTTATTGTTACCCATAATGGACATTATGCACATTTATAAAGTTTCAAATGCATAGTTCTAAAAGGAAATACAAAAATTTGACCACATAAACTAAATCTATGGCATCCAGAGTTTTAACACTGTACCATGGCTGGATTTGATAAAAGTTACATGGGCAAAGAAGGTTATATACTGCTCACGATTTATTTTGAAAAAATAGACGGAATATTCGGTGAAAAGAGCCCACTTTCCATTGAGGGAACAACCAACACAGTAACAAATTCATTTGGAGCCGTTGACAATGATGAGATTAACCCGCCTGGAGTCTGCACAGATATTTTTTGAGAATTATCAGAACTGCTTAATGTTGTGCTAGCCACTCCGGTTTGCAAATTCTTTATTAAATCTAATGAGTTTAACGCCATATTCAGGGTATCCGGAGTTAACTTCGTATTCTCAATTAATGAACTGATGGAACCCGAACCACTTGAAAATGTTGATGCCATATTGGAAGATTCAGCAGCAAATATTACTAATTTAGTAAGATTTTCAACAGGCAATTTAGTTACGATTACTGTTACTGGTAATGAGTTTTCCCCCGTCTCATTTTCAGTAGGCTGATAATTCAAAGTGGCAGTTACATTATTTTCTCCGATTGCTATTTCATTAACTTTAATCCCATTGACCATACTCATTCCTACCGTATTGGTAAGAGCATAAACATTCTCCAATTTTTTAATCGCAGCCTGATCGATTAGACCTGTAGAGGTATTGCTTGTCTGAATAGATTTGTCCGTGAGTGCATTGTTAGCCTGATCGATTATATTCAAAGGAGAGTTTTTGAGTGCATTGTTAGCCTGATCGATTATATTCAAAGGAGAGTTTTTGAGTGCATTGTTAGCCTGATCGATTATATTCAAAGGAGAGTTTTTGAGTGCATTGTTAGCCTGATCGATTAGGCTTAACGTGCTGTTCCTGGCCTGACTCGTTTG
>DATEOO010000332.1:0-3124 GCA_035274085.1 Candidatus Nitrosocosmicus sp. | reverse complement strand
ATCAGGTATTTCGACCCCTGCTATAATGCTACCAAGTCTTATGACCACATTATTACCTATTTTTGAATCTAGTACTGTACTTTTTACTCCTACTATAGTGTTATTTCCAATCCATACAGGTCCATGGACTATTGAATCATGAGCTAGACTTACATTGCCATTTATGTATATAGCATACCCCTGATCAAACCTTGTATCATTTCCAAGTAGTCGCTCTCCAGTTTGAGTGAATCTCTTGTTATCATTATTTAAACCATCTTTAACAGCATCAATAGCATGTAATATGACTCCATCCTGTATGTTTGAATAATCTCCTATATGTATCGGAACGCCCTCATCTGCTCTGCAAACAGCCGTAGGAGCCATTAGTACATCTTTTCCTATAAAGCAGTCACCTATGACAACTGCAAAAGGATGTATAAAAGCTGAATCAGCTATTTTAGGAGAGGAAACATTTGAAACTACAAATGTTTTTACATTAGACATTATGTTTGGCCATTGGTTTGCTATTTTAGTGTCATTAGTTTCTTTACCTATTGCTAGTAGCCCTTGATGACCAACAAAGACAATTATCCCTATCACTATTAACGAGGTCATGGCTGTTACTCGTATAGCAATATTCTTGTTTGTATAATTACTCATTAGATCAATCGTATGTTTCAAATATATAAACAAATGAGAGGTATCTGATGAAAAAGATATTACCCATTTTGACAGAATTCCATCCCAGCCCTTTTTTCGTTCTTATAAACTATACCCTAAAAGGATAGAATGAACCGTTTTTGACCGAGTTCAACAATATAAACGAATTAAAATAAAAATAAAAAAATTTAAGTGTATGATCCAAAACAAAATTATCAAATAATCTGAAAACAGAATAATAAATACGATCAAGTGTCGATGACATTTAAAATAATAAAATATTAATTTTCAATCGATACTATCTTTTAGTCTAATATGATAATAGAAACGTTATATCAAGGGCTTCATAAAAACCCGATACTTCCTGCAATTATTTGTTATCTAATTATGTATTGTCTTAAGTTATCAATTCTTGGCTGTTTATGACTTGTTCTAAAGTATTAAATAAAATGATCTGAAACCAAATGGATATCCATTTGGTCTAGAACCAGTCAGAATATAGATTATTTACTTGCAGTGACCTTTTGACCAGCCAACACTGTATCCTTTAGCATAGTCCCCTGATCCAGGAGAATATCCCCAGCAGTGGTCATGATCCCACCAACCTTGTTTACATCCTGCTATCCAATTGTGTGATTTTCCAGAGTACTCTGTGCAATAATGTGGGGTACTTTTGCATTCCCCTTTATTCCAACCTACTTTATATCCCTTGGCTACCTCCCCTGTCCCTGGATCATATGACAAACAATGGTTATGATCGTACCAACCTTGTTTACATCCTGCAATCCATGCATTTGACTTTCCTATTTCATCTGTACAATAATATGCAGCATATACAGATTTGTTGACTAGCAACGATGGAGCTACCCCGATTGATATTGCAACAAGTGCTATTGTGAGTATCTTTATATTAGTATCCATTAAATGGTTCATATAATTTGGATATATAAAAGCATTTTATTTCCTATGAAACAAGGCATGCTGTTCTTATGTTACTGCAATTCTCAGAGATGTTGATTCTAGCATAGTCAATATCATAGCTGGATGAAAATGTGGAGTCATGTATTAAACAGTCATCAAATATATAATCAGAAAATGAAAATGACCAGATTAATCGATTAAACCATTATTCAGATTCACACTTGCATATGTGGTAAATACACTTTACTACTGTTATAACAATGAATAAAGCGATTATCTTGATGTTAGGGCTCATTCATAAGTTCTTAAAGTAGTATCTTGATACTATAGAGATGACGTTTTAATAAGCCAGACAGAATTGTATTTGACTACTCAAACAATCGCTTACCGCAATACGGACAAAATATTAAAGGCGCGCTGGCAATATTGCCTTCATACATCAGATAGTAAATTCCTTTATGATCTCCTGAATACTTAAAAATCTCTGTGTCATGTCTAATGCATTCACTTTCATATTCTTCTTTAAATTTTTCGCAACAAAACTCTCTATTCACTTCCTTGCTACTCCATAGAATGGACAAAACTTTATCGATATATAAACAAAATTATAAATTTTGTATTTGATAAAAAAGTAGAAAACGGACCTCAAATACAAAGTTATCATGGACATGAGTATTGTGGTTCAGACATTGAATAAAGTTTATAAATGTGGTTTTAGATTATCGTCAGAAGCAGTCAAATTTTAATTATTCAGCATTAATGTCACAAAATTATTAATTCTACCTCGAATAAAAAAGTTTAAAGTGTATGATTTGAAACCCGTTTCTACTGGACTAAACTATTGCAAAATAGTTAAATGTCCATTTAAAAGGTCATTGATTCTGGGTTAAATACTCTAGGTTCACAAAATAGCATATATGGAACAAGGATATACTATCTATTATTCAAATTAATAACAATTCTGACATCCAATAGATTTTGTTGTAACTATTATTACTTGAAGAAATTAGTATAGAAGGTTATTTTGGAATTGGAGAAGCCATAGGAATCATTGGTGTGGTCCTTTATTTTTTCAAGAAGTTTAATAATGGCTTGGTCACAATTCTATTTCTTCAAAAGCAGTTGGACGATATGTTCAGAAGTTAAAAGTAATGCTATTATATCAATTACCATTAAATTATAATGGTCAAGCTATTTGTTATCTCACAACTTTCACGTCTATTATAATATCGACAGCTTATCCAAACCTAATGAAACAGAAGAAAAAATAAGTAAACAATCTATATCTGTATGTAATAATGATAACGTTTTACTCAATCCTTCCGCTAATGCACATATAATCTTGATTCATGAAAACCAGTTTGATTTAGATATCGCAATAGCGACTTATATTAATGAAGGCTTAAAACGGGGTCAGTTATGCATTCATGCTTCGGTCAGCTTAGCAAATGAAGGTTACTTAGACAATTTTTCAACACAAATTACAAATTACGAAGAAAACCTTGAGAAAGGAAATCTGATCCTAGTAGATATGGCACCTCATTATGTTAATGCAATGGCA
>DATEOO010000331.1:0-3654 GCA_035274085.1 Candidatus Nitrosocosmicus sp. | reverse complement strand
AGAATTCAAAATTCATTGTATTTTAATGTCTCAAAATAATATCTTAGTTAAACCATAAATTTCTAATAAGGTTAACAAACTAATTATAGAATTAAAATAAATAAACTTTTTTTATGATGAAAAGGTTGCGGAAACCACCATACCCAATCCATTGATGCACTTCCGATGAGAAGTGATCTAAATCTTGATGAATAGCTTTTTTAAAGTAAGGTTTGCTAAGCTCGAATTTCATCCTAGAATCCTACCTAAAATATCGATATTGTAGGCACTAATCCCACACGCCCAAACTCATTGATCGTTTATTTAGTAATATTTATATTTATTAGACAAATGCTATGTATATTTTAGTCTGAACTCAGGATTTTTACCAAAGCCATTTTTCAATATTGGGGATATGATACAATTCAATGTTATATACGATTTGTCAATAAGAAAATTATCAAATGGATATTACTTGGATTTACGCCATCAAATGTAATCTCTCAATGCTTAATAACAGTGTTAGAAACAAAATATTTTTTCAAATACCAGTATTATTGTTAATACTTGCAATATCTATCCCAATGGTCACTGCTCCAGTTTCATCTAATAACCTTTTTTCTTATTCTAGTATTCAAGTAAATCAACTTGCGTACGCCGAAGAAGAAGGGAATGATAGCGGTGGTGGAGATTCCAATAGCGGTGGTGGAGATTCCAATAGCGGTGGTGGAGATTCCAATAGCGGTGGTGGAGATTCCAATAGCGGAGATCAATCCACATCATCCACTACTACTGACCCAGCCCTAGCATCATCCACTACTACTGACCCAGCCCTAGCATCATCCACTACTACTGACCCAACCCTGAGACAAGATCTTTTAGACTTGACATCTACTACCGAAAAGGCTTCTCCTTCTTTGGTAGAAGAAACTGAAGAGCAAGATCTAAATTGTAAAGATATACCTGAAAAGAACTTCAAAGTCTCATCTAAAGATCCAGACGGGTTTGATGGAGACAATGATGGTATAGGCTGTGAAAGTAATGATAAGAGTTCAAATGAAAATTCAGGCACTTCTCCAATTAGTGTTACAAGTGACGGTCCAGACAACGATTGTCTCTTTGATCCTTCATTACCTAAATGTGTCCCAGATGAATTTGGTAACTGTCCTGAAGGCTTTAATATGAACGAGGATGGACAATGTTTTCCCAAACACAATGGATGTCCTGATGGGTATCATGGTGTAGATGATGATGAAACTGGAAGATGTATCCCTGATTCAGAGGGATGCCCCGATGGAATGATCTTTAGATCTGATGGAAAAACTTGTGGTTATAAAGAGCAATTGTGCCAAGGAAACGCAGACCTAGAAGGTTGTGTTGAATCTCCAGAAGGATGCGATCCCTCATATCTCAATCATTGTATTAAACCAAGTGAAACTGACTTGGATTGCAACTGGGATGGAAATGTCCAAGAAGATCAGATCCCTGACAAGAACTTTCCAGTAGGCTCATCTGATCCACATCACTTTGACCGAAATAAAAATGGCATCGGATGTGAAAAAGATGATGAAATAAAAAAAGGTATTGATCATCCAGATCTTGATTGTAAGGATATAAAAGGTAGC
This sequence comes from Candidatus Nitrosocosmicus sp., assembly GCA_035274085.1. Taxonomy (GTDB): domain Archaea; phylum Thermoproteota; class Nitrososphaeria; order Nitrososphaerales; family Nitrososphaeraceae; genus Nitrosocosmicus. The sequence goes on along the minus strand of DATEOO010000331.1, from coordinate 2,050 downwards.
ATCAAAGTGACTGCTTCTGATCCTAATAGACTGGACAAAGATGGAGATGGTATTGGTTGTGAAAAAAATAACAGAGGAGGAAATGACCATAACGATAACAACAATAATGGTAACGATAATGACAATGACAATGACAATGACAATGATAATAGCAACAACAACTACATTATAATGCCATCAGATTCCTGCAGTGATATTTCTGATACTATAGATCTCTCATCCGAACAGATAGATCCGCAAGAAACAAGAACTATTGCATACTTTGGTAGTTGTGATTTAGATTCTGCATCGTTGAAGTTGAATCTTGTTCTGAATGATGATCTAAAATTGGTTGCAGCCAACTTGGACGACGGGTTATCTGATGCGGTTGAGGTAGACATGCATCAAGTAGAACAATCAGATTCTAGTTCAAACACCATGTATACAGCCACAATAACTGCTAATCAAGAAGGTCATGATTTGGACACAGGTGAAACAAAAACTCTAAACAATGTCAATGGAATAGTGTTATGGAATGATGACGAAGATGAACCAATAGAGTTTAACGAGAACAATTTTGTTGAAGCAAATATCAACTTCTTTAACTAAGAAACTTGTAGTCGTTCCCCAGACATCTGCTTGCAACCCCTTTCTCTTTTATTTGAACATGTTACAAATGCTTGCCCTCTATAGTAAAATGACTATTTCTAAATGTTTAAAAAATAATTCGTTTAAATAAAGCGATTCTATTTAATTCCCTTATGCGATTCCTTTAAACTAGGATTCTATTAAACCTTGAGCAGCATCCCCACGAGTCCAAACTCGGTGATCTCAACGGCGGTAAAGATACAATGACTCGATTGTGTACGTGTTACACTTATGTGGGACAAATGAACTGTTAAATTTCTTTCTACTTGACTATTAATTTTCAAAATCAAATCTCTGTTTGCTTTGGGAAATCATATTTAAATTAAGAATAACATAGGATATGTATATGGCTCTTTCTGAATCATTTGTAAACCGACATGTGAAAAATTGGATTGATGGCTGGAATAACCACGATATAAAAACAGTGTTATCTATGTATTCAGAAAATATTGAATTCTCTAGTCCTAAAGTCAAAGTTGTATTTCCAGATCGCACCTCATCAAAAATAAACAACAAAAAAGAATTAGAGGAATATTGGTCTAAAGCCTTGAAAAATAACTTTCCTTCACTGAATTTTATGCCCAAAGAAGTATTGATACAAGAAAATAAGATTCTACTTGAATACTATGCAACATTGGATGGTAAACATAGAACATCTGTTATTGAGAAATTTGAATTTCAAGATCAAGATGGGTTGATTACAAAGTCCAGTGTATTTTATGGTTCTGAAGAAACCATTTGATGGCGTAACGATACGATCAAATCCTGATGTGTCTTAATTAGATGATTTACCACAAGCGTCAGATTCAAAGTCAAAAAAAATAACTCACTCAGCCTAGCAATAGAAAATCATTTATCGATGATGCTTCCTACCCTGAGGTTTAGATCCCATTTTACTAGTTTTATTTCATCATCCTTTCCCCACAAATTCTTCAAGTCTTCTTTGACTGCACTCAATGGGTCGTATTTATTTTCGGCATAGAATCTTTTTACTGCTGACCACGTTTGCATGTAATTAAAAAGATTATTAAGATTCCAGTCTACTTTTATCTCAAATTTTGGAGTCGCAATTTCCTTAAAAGGGAACGGTATTGTTTTGTATTCTTCTTTTACAAATTTGACTTCTTTTGGCCAATAGTTTCCGAGAATATCTCCGCCAACATTGAGTCTTTCACTTATTTCGTCAATTTCAGGGCTAATTTTTTGCATCCCATAGGCCCATACTGCTATTATTCCACTACTTTGGCTTACTCGTCTGGCTTCTCGATAAAACATCTCAAAGTCAAACCAGTGAACTGCCATCGCTACAGTGATTAGGTCAACAGAGTTGCTTTGGATATTGGGTTTCTCTGCAAGAAACACCTCATAGTTGATGTTGTCTCGATCAAATGCATTATCAATTTGATTCTTGCTTGCATCGCTT
>DATEOO010000330.1:0-15390 GCA_035274085.1 Candidatus Nitrosocosmicus sp. | reverse complement strand
GTGAAAAATTGATTGCAGCGGTATATAGATATTCGTCTGATGACGAATGGCGGACAAACGTCGCCAAAGGTGGTAAGGCTGAACTTATCAAAATTACTTCCGAGTTAGAGGAGTTAGCTCTAAAGGCCGCAAGAGCGGTAGGGACGGGAGTTCTGGGTATAGATATGATGGAAGATCAAAAACGGGGATTGGTAGTTCACGAGATAAATAATACCGTTGAGTTTAGAGGCGCCAGCTTGGCAACCGGAATTGATATTGCAGATATGGTAATCGAATATGTGAAAGATTGTGTCAAGAGATAGAAAAAACTATAATTGACAAAAAATTTAAATGAGGATTATTAAACGATTTATTATTTATGAAATTTATTTTCATTAAATACTTTTTATTTGAAAGGAAAGTAAGTGAATATACATTGAGGAATTATAAATGAAAATCGGGGTCATTGGCGCTTCCGGTTTTGTCGGTGGGGAGTTGCTTCGGTTGTTAGTAACTCATCCTAACGTGGATGTATCCGTGGTTACATCCAGACAAAGAGTGGGTGAATATGTTCATAGGATTCATCCAAGTCTAAAAGGTTTTATCAGTTTAACATTTTCAGAGCTAAATATTGACAAATTGACTGATACATGTGACATTGTTTTTGTTTCTGTTCCTCATGGTAAATCTAATAAAATCGTTATTGAACTTTTTAAAAGGGGTATCAAAATAATTGATCTCTCTGCCGATTTTAGACTGAAAAGTCCAGAGGATTATGTTAAATGGTATGGGTGGGAGCATCCTTATCCCGAAATGTTGTCAAATTCTGTTTATGGAGTGCCCGAATTTCATCGCGAACAAATAAAAAATGCAAAGTTAGTTTCTTGTCCTGGATGCATGGCTGTTACTTCACTACTCGCATTGAAACCTTTAATCGAGAACGGAGTCATTGATACCCATCATCTTGTGGTGGATAGTAAGATAGGCTCATCAGGTGCAGGCGGACAGGCCAATTCTGCTACCCATCATGCTATGCGGTACGGGGTTATTCGTCCTTACAAACCTGCCAAACATCGTCATACCGGAGAAATAGAACAAGAATTAAGTTTACTCGCTGGGGAGAAAATTCATGTAAGTATGACTCCTCATGCCGTCAACATGGTGAGAGGGATATTGACCACCAATCATGCGTTTTTGAAGAAAGATGTAAGTGAATTGGAACTTTGGAAAATGTATAGGAATTCGTATAATGATGAGTCATTCGTGAGATTAATTAGAGACAAAAACGGAATCTACAAATTTCCAGATCCGAAATTTGTAATAGCATCCAATTTTTGCGATGTCGGGTTTGACTTGGACGAAGATAATAAACGAATAGTAGCGATGTCTGCTTCTGACAATCTAATGAAAGGTGCTGCAGGCTCTGCAATTCAAAACCTTAACGTAATGTCAGGCTTTGATGAAATGGCCGGACTAAAATTCACTCCAGTTACTCCAGTATGATTGTTATCAAAATAGGGGGTAGTATAGTTGAGGGATTAAACCCTTCTATCTTAGATGACTTTAATGAGTTGGTAAAAAAACAAAAAGTTGTAATAGTTCATGGGGGAGGGAAAGACGTTACTAATGTTGCAACCAGTATGGGAAAGGAACAGAGTTTCATAATTTCTCCGGCAGGTAAGCGAAGTAGATATACTGATAAAGAAACTGCAATGATTTATACAATGGTAATGTCGGGAAAGATTAGTAAGAACATTACCGGGATGCTAGAAAGTAAAGGTATATCATCTGTGGGTATAACTGGCGTTGACGGAAAAATGATTAAGGCAGAAAGAAAAACGAAATTGATGATACTTAATGAAAAAGGGAGAAAGATGTTAATAGAAGGAGGCTATACAGGGAAAGTTTCAAAAGTGGATCCAAAATTGATTAATTGCTTGTTAGATAATGGTTATGTGCCAGTTATATCTCCAATCGCCATTAGCGACGAGTTTGAATTTCTAAACATCGACGGCGACCGAGCTGCGGCCAATGTGGCTGGAGCCTTACAGTCAGATGTTGTAATCTTCATTACCAACGTAAATGGGCTTATGATGGATAATCAATTGTTACCTAATCTATCATTAGAGGAGGCAAAAGACATGCTGCCCAGAATTGGACCAGGTATGGAAAAAAAAGTGCTTGCTTGCACAGAGGCCTTGTCTATGGGTGTAAAAAAAGCTATAATAGCCTCTGGCTCGGTACAAAATCCTATAATGTCTGCTCTTGGATGCAAGAATTGTACAGTGATCTCATGATGCATAGCGTAGAAAATGAAGAGTCCTTTGTTGGGGATCTCTATCAGAGATTCCCTGTTACTATCTCAAAAGGTAAAGGATGCAAAGTTTGGGATACCAGTGGTAAAGAATATCTTGATTGTATGGGTGGATATGGGGTGGCTTTAGTTGGTCACTGCAATGATCGTGTCATACAGGCAATAACCAGTCAGGTTCAAGAGTTGATAACATGTCACATGTCTGTTTATAATAACACCCGCCTTAATTTTCTTGAGAAGTTCTCTAAGATAGCTCCAAATAATCTGAAAAAAATCTTTTTCACAAATAGTGGAACCGAATCTGTAGAAGCTGCTTTAAAGTTTTCAAGAAAATTCACTGGTAAGCCTGGAGTTCTGGCCTTAAATGGAGGTTACCATGGAAAAACTTTCGGATCTCTATCTGTAACTTACAATGAGAAATACAGAAAGTCGTTCTTACCGCTCCTCGACCATATGCAATTTATTCCATATTCTGAATCAGACACAATATCAGATATTGTGACAAATACAAATGACAAGATAGGGACTGTGATAGTGGAGCCTATTCAAGGCGAAACAGGGATAATTATGCCACCTTCTGATTTTTTGAGGGATATTAGGAATATTTGCAATGAAAATAATTTAGTCCTTATTTTTGATGAAATTCAGTCTGGATTAGGAAGAACTGGAAAAATGTGGGCTGGACAACATTGGGACGTTGAGCCTGATATGATGTGCTTGGCAAAAGGTATTGCAGGTGGTGTACCCATGGGGCTGACGGTTATGCGATCTGAAATTATAGACTGCTTAAAGGTGGGAGAACATTCCTCGACATTTGCTGGAAACCCACTTGCCTGTGCAGCCGGATCTGCAACTATTGATTCTTTAACTGAGGATAAGCTTGTTTCAAACTCTGAAACAATGGGCCGCATTTTCAAGTCGGGTCTATTAGAAATTAAAGAAAAATATAAGATTGTACGTGAAGTCAGAGGACTTGGAATGATGCTAGGAGTAGAGATGAGGTTTGATGTGAAAGATATTCTTCTTGATGGTATCAAAAACGGTATTATGATGCTTTATTCAGGTAGAAACATTTTAAGATTGCTGCCTCCAATAGTCATGAAAGAAGAAGAAGTGAACAAGTCTCTAGAATTAATCAATAAGGTAATTTATAATGAGGAGAAGAGACGATTTGGCTGATCATCTAAATAGTATTGATGAAAAAATATTAGGGTTACTGAAAAGTGATTCACGCAAGTCGTTTGTTGAAATAGCAAATTCTATTGGTATGTCTGAATCTGCAGTTCGTCGAAGGGTAAAAAACTTACAGGATACCGGTATAATTCGGAAATTTACAATCGAAATGGGCCCTTCCAATAAGACTAGTGCCATAACACTAATCTCCGTCAGTTCAGTAGCTGATACATCCAAAGTGTCTGACCAGTTATTAAAACTCAAAGGCGTCGAGATCGTATATGAAATCACAGGTCAGTATGATATAGCAACTATAATAGTAGCGCCAACTATATTGGAAATAAACTCTTATATTGATGAAATACGGAAAATTGATGGAGTGTCTGATACTAATACAGTAATAATCCTGAGAACCTTGGGAAGTTTGAACTAAATTTAACTTGAAAGACGTATTTTGATTATATGATATTTATTTAATTCATTTGTGAAGTAGCTGGTAAAGCTTAATCCTAATATTGATTTAGCAAAAGCCATTATATAGTTGATTTGATCTAATTTTTAACGAAAACATACATTAAATAATCAATTACGGTAGTATTATACATTAAATGTCACTAAAAACAGATGACCCTAACTACTTTGCTCACCAATATAATAGCTCTGAAAGGGATAAGAAAAAAATTAGGATTCTAGACTCTACCCTTAGGGAAGGCGAGCAGCATCCAGGCGTATCCTTTTCCAATAAGCAGAGAATACAAATAGCTTGGATGTTGGACTCCTTTGGTGTAGATCAGATAGAAATTAGTCCAATAGTTTCACGTGATCATCACGAAGCAACCAAAATAATAATGAAGCAGGGTCTAAAAGCTGACATCGTAGCCCATGTGAGAGCAATAAAAACAGACGTAGATATGGCGCTAGACTGTGACACTAATTGGGTTGCGACGTACATGGGCATCTCTGATATTCACTTGTTAGCAAAGCTCCGGATCTCGAGAGAAGAGGCAAAACAGAGGGCGCTAGAAGTGGTGGATTATATCAAATCTCATGGTCTAAAATCCCGCTTTACCATGGAAGATGCGAGTAGAACGGATCCTGAATTCTTATTGGAGATGTGCCACGAAATGAATCAGAGAGGGATAGAACGAATTAGTATTCCAGATACTGTTGGGATAATGAGGCCAAGGGGAATGTATAACTTAGTTAAAATGGTGCATGATAATATCGACAGTTCCAAAACCGCTCTAGATGTACATTGTCATAATGATGTAGGTTTAGCACTCTCAAATGCGTTATCAGGATGTGACGGCGGAGCTGATCAGATCCATACAACTATAGATGGACTTGGTGAACGAACCGGAATTCCTACGTTGGCTGAAACTGCCGTTGCATTGAACTTGATATATAAATCTAATAACAGCTTTAGACTGCACCTCTTGAAGGATTTATCTCGAACTATATCGGAGTACACAAGGATTCCAATTCATGAATCAAAGCCGTTAGTGGGGGATAGCGCTTATAAACATAAGGCTGGAACTCACTTGGCAGCTATTCTGCGAAATCCTTCAGCATATGAAATTATTGAACCAAAACAAGTAGGGAATAGGCGCAAAATTGTGTTTGGTGAGTTGTCAGGAAAGAACGGTTCTGCTTATTTGTTATCACTTTTGGGTTTGGATCCTAACAAAGAAAATTCGGAATCTTTGGCCAAAGGATTGAAAGAGTTGAGAATGGGAGATATCCTAGAACTATTTTTAGACGAAAAATTAGAGAGAAAAATACTTAATGAGGATTACGCCAAAAATAATAAGGATTAAGAAAATGGCAAAAGTTAATTGTAATGAATGTGATGCAGAAATTCCAATACCATCTGACTCAATGCAAGGTGAAATCGTTACCTGTCCAGATTGCGGAGAAAGTTTTGAATTGGTAAAATCTGGTGACGAATTTAGTATAAAGCCTGCACAAGTAGTTGGAGAAGATTGGGGACAATAAATATAGAGGAAGATACATCTTCTCTCTATATCCTTTTTGACAATATCCGTTGGGAAGAGAAATCTATTATCGAAAAAGCAAAACAATCTGATATAAACATACAGCCAATTGATTGCAAAGAATTAGTACTTTTTCTTAATGAAGACTCAATAAAATTTAAAAACAAAGTAGTTTTACAACGATGTATAAGTTATTTTAGAAGCTTGCACTCCACTGGGGGATTAGAAGGATTAGGTGCTAGGATGGTTAATTCGTTATATACATCTTTTATGTGTGGAAATAAGTTAATTTCACATGTGGAACTTCAGAAGAATGGAATACAAACTCCTAATGCTTTATGTGCTTTTAATAGTGATTCATCCGTTGCAGCAATCAAAAAATTTGGGTATCCCGTAGTCATAAAACCAACCGTAGGTAGTTGGGGGCGACTCATCGGACTATTAAACGATGAGGAAGCTGTAAAGGCGGTCTTAGAAGATAGAGAACATATGTTTCCTATTTATCACATTAATTATTTTGAAGAATTCATTAAAAGACCCCCACGGGATATTCGTGCTATTGTAATAGGTGACGAGGTCGTCGCCGCAATTTATCGGTATTCTGGAACCAATGAGTGGAAGACTAATATGGCTTTAGGAGGTCATGCCTCTCCTTGTCCTATTACGAGAGAATTGGAAGAAATTTGTATAAAATCTTCAAAAATTTTTAAAGGTGACATAGTAGGAGTGGACCTGATGGAAAGCGAAAAATATGGATTGGTTGTTCACGAAGTAAACAATACCACAGAATTCAAGAATACTGTTAGAGTAACCGGAGTTGATATACCCGGTTTAATTGTGGATTATATGGTGGATATTCTCAAGAAATAAGATTTTAGAAATGGTCTCCCCAAATTTTGCTATAGAGCTACTAAAAAATACTTTGGAAATTTATACTCCATCAAGATCGGAATCTCAACTAGCTAGTTTTTTAAAGGATATTTGTATGGATTTAGGATTTGAAACAGCAAACATTGATAGCGTTGGAAACATGGTTGCAGTAAGAGGAACAGGAAGACCAATTATTCTCCTGTGTGGTCACATGGATACTGTCCCTGGAATTGTACCAGTAAGACTCGAGGGTGATTATTTGTACGGACGTGGTGCTTCTGATGCAAAGGCTCCATTGGTTTCAATGTTATTGGCAGCGGCAGACATTCCAAAGCAAGTGGGTACAATTATCTTTGCTGCTGTAGTGGACGAAGAAGGTAATGCTACCGGTATAAAGAACCTTGTAAAAGATACTACGTTAAACCCTGACTATGCTATATTTGGAGAACCAAGCGGAATAGATAACATCACTATCTCATATAAGGGACGTTTAGAAATCCGTCTCATATGTGACGTTGATAATAGTGCTCATGCGAGTGCTCCTTGGTTGTCTTTGAACGCAATTGACGAAATATATAATGTATGGAATGATTTAAAGAGTGTATTTCAGAATCCAGAAATTGCAAATACTAAAAATAAGGCAGATCAGGTAAGTTATAGTGTTACTGAGATTAACGGAGGCACAAGCCATAATGTAACTCCGCAAAAATGTCGAATCACTATAGATATACGCATTCCACCGAATTTAACTTGTGATAAAGTATTAGAACTGATTGATATACGTATAAACGAGATTAAAGATTTGATTCAAGGGGTAAAGATCAAATACCGGGTAGAGGATAAGACCGAACCTTTTCAAGCAAACGTATCTTCCCCATTGGTACGGGCACTAGTTTTATCAATCTTGGATCAAAGAAAAAAAAGACCCTTGTTATTAAGGAAAACCGGAACGGGAGACATGAATATTCTCGGAAATATTCTCAATATCCCTGTGGTGACTTACGGCCCTGGAGATCCTCATTCGTCTCACACAGTGGACGAAAATTTATTTGTTCCTGACTACTTGACTGGCATCGAAGTCTATAAAGGCGCATTATTACACATGGCAAGACTTCATAGGAATTTTCAAGAAAAATCAAATCCAGCAAATCCTTAAAAGTCAGGATGTAAGTAGCAATTTAATATAAATTAGAATGATTGCAATGAATTATTAATATTATAAAATGTTATATATAATAGGCATCGGTATCAATGAGTTCGAATCCCTTTCTCTGGGGTCGATAGAAATACTAAGAAGGAGTGATATTATATACATTGAAAGATTTACAGGATTTATTTCAGACGGATTTATTGAGAGTTTAGCTATTAAATTGCAAAGTTCAAGCGAATCAAAAACGAGAATCAATGACAAAATTAAATTCATCAAGAGGTGGTTTATTGAAGATGGTAGAGTGATCCTTGATAATGCTAAAAAGTCCGTTGTATGTGTACTCGTCTACGGTGATCCTCTAATAGCTACTACATACAACGAGCTACTTGTAAGGGCCAAAAAACTATCCATTGAATTTAAGGTCATTCATTCATCTTCGGGGATCTTGTCATTAATGGGAGAATCGGGCCTTCAACCATACAAATTTGGTAAAATGGTAACCATGATGGATGATCCGATGTCTTCAATTACAGTTTATAACACCATTTATGAAAATATGTGCCGTGGGTTGCATACTCTAGTACTTACAGAATATAATAATGACGATGGAAAAATCAATTATCAATCTAGTCATGATCCATTTTTCTTGTCTCCCATTAGAGTATTACAACTCTTGCTGGAAAGAGAAAAAGAAATGAAATTGCTGAATTTTTCTATTGATACATATGGACTGGTAGCCAGTAAAATAGGACATAAGGAATCAATTATTAATTCCGGGAAAATAAAGTCTTTATTGAAACTGGAATATAGGGGTGGACCCAATTCAATTATTATACCAGGAAGGCTACATTTTACAGAAGTAGATTCAATCAAATATCTTACTACTATGTTCGATGAACCAACTGATAATACCAAGCATGTTTCCTTGTTAGCACATCGTATGTTAGACAAATACATTCCAAACACAAAAGTTGCCATAGATAACATGTACCAACTGATCAGAACAGAGTCATCTGGACTCTCCGCAGAATATGCACCAGTCATTGAAAACGCTGAAAACTATCTACTCGACGCACAAAATTTTTACAACCAAGGAAAACTTGAGCTAGCTATATTAAGCATAGGTTACGCCGAGGGATTAATCGATTCCATTCGATTCCAAAAAAATATGAACCCTTGGTAGGCATTTGTACACTAATTTTTTATAGTTGATAGTTTAGAATTGTTAATAGAATATCTTAGTTTAGATATATCAAGGAATGTCCGAGAACAACAGAATATCTGCTGATGAAGATATCAATACCATCAATACTACGGACGTCAATAGACTCAGAAGGAGAAAGAGGAATCCAGTGGGGCATTTTCCAAGGGAGCTCCTTAAATTTGTAAAAAACGATTCGTATTCTTTACTCATTAAAGGTAACCCAGGAACAGGTAAAACTACATTTGCACTAACTTTATTAGACAACCTTAACGATGATAGTAACTACTTTTATATTTCAACTCGTTTATCTTTGAAACAATTATCATTATACTATCCTTGGATTGAAAAATTTTTCTCTAGAGATGAGAACAAATCTGGTTACAAATTTGAAGACGCACGGCTAGATGAACCCGAATCATTATTTGAAAGAATCACCAATCAATTAATGGATGTAAAATCTCCAGTTATAATAATTGATACATGGGATACTATTGCATCTTTTATGGATCGAGAATCCAGATTAAATAATGAGAGAGTTTTGCAGATATGGAGAGAACGAGCAGGGGCTAAATTAATCTTCCTAAGCGAAACATTCGATCTGGGAATATTAGATTCAATTGTCGATGGAGTTATTACTTTAAGCAACACCATTTCTGGATCTACAAACAACAGACAAATGACTATAAATAAACTCAGAGGGTTACCAATTGGATGTAGTAGTTACTCTTATTCGTTATATGATGGAGTGTTTTATACTTCTGACTTAATTAGGGATCTAAACTTATTTTCAACTTTTGAAAAAATAAAACCATTTCATCAGAGGTCAAAACTTACTATCGAGGGATCGGACAGGTCAAAAGTTAGGAGATCTGTTGATTTTGAATTAAAACAACTTCTTACGAAGAATAGTTTTATTGCGATTTTTATAGACAATAAAATTAGTAATGAATTGTTGATATCATTGTTATTAAAACCTCTTTGTTATTGGATAAACAATGCCAATCACAAAATGATGTTAAATAATTTTGGCCCAGGTTTTAGGTATTCTTGTGAGAAGATCTTAAATTACTACTTAACCAGTAATAAAGTTACCAACAAGTTATTAACCCAAGAGATTGATTTTTCAAGTTCATTCGGAATTCATAGGAATACCTCTGGAAAAGAAATTCATAGTTGGGAAAATAGTGATAGTACTAAAAAGATAAAACATTTACTGAGCATAAACTCGGAGACAAACGCGGATACAAAACTAAACGATTCTTTGCATAATCAAGAAGATACAAAGATCCTTAATGTTTTAAATGCATCTAATTTATTCCCTCTAATAAATGATAAATCTTTCTTAAAACTATTGCAAGATAACTTTGCTACGAACGTGATAATTGTCAATAAACCCGAAGGGAACTTGTATGTTCACTTCACTAAGAAACATATGCTTATTGAAATGAATTTGGTCGGAAAAAATATTCTGATAAGACTTTTTAATGATGATATTATTCTATTTGAAACTATAATCGACAAATCTGGACTGTTTGTGGAATGGCGACCCGTGTTTTGAACTGCTACGGTCTTTGTGCGTCAAATATTTAATTTAATTAATCGTGAAATAAACAGATGGATGATTTATTATCGGTTTTTGGTTACACATTTGACGAGAGCAGAATGTTATTTGAAAAGATAACATTCATTCACAATGATCAAAATCTTCAAGGATTTATTTCAGATATTGGTATGAGTTCAGGTGAATACCTTAACTTCCAAGTCCCAGATAATCTGGTTGTGGTTGGAGACTTGCATGGGGATTTTACTGCTTTGAAAAAAATAATGAATATGATTAATTATGAAGAGTATCTTAAATCCGAGTCAAACATCCTAATCTTCTTAGGGGATTATGTAGATAGAGGAAAGTATTCGCTAGAAGTATTACTCTCGCTCTGTAGTATTAAATCTCAATTCCCTAATAACATGTTCATGTTAAGAGGCAATCATGAAGCATATCATCGATTCCCATTTACAGCATTTGATTTTCCAAAAGATCTCCTAAAAAAATTTGGTAATTCTGGTCAAACTCTTTATGCAAATACAATAGTGCCATTCTTTGATTCTCTTTCTAGTGTTTGCGAAATAAATGAATTCAGTCTTTTAATGCATGGAGGTTTACCGGTCATAGAAGATATGGAGTTTTTTAGAAATTATAAATTCAGATTATCCGACATAAAATCACACCAACAATTGTTAGAAGAGATCCTCTGGAACGATCCTAGGGAATTTAGCGATAGAAATTGGCAGGAGTCTAATAGAGGCCTGGGTAAATACTTTGGAATCAGTATTACAAAGAATTGGCTACATCATACTAATACTAAGTTGATAATAAGAGGCCATGAACCGTGCTTGGGTTATAAATTTAATCACAACAACATGATATTAACGCTCTTCTCGTCTAAGGATCCATATCCAAAATTTGAGTCCGCCTACTTGCAAATTTCAAAAAAACAAATAAAGGCACTAAACCTATCTGCCGACATTGAAGAATTTGTCTACCGCGTTTAGGATATTTACTTGTGATACTCAAGGCAATTTAGAGTTCTGTCTTTGACTTTATTTCTTTACATCGTTTTCTTAACGATACAGTTGAAATTTCCGCAACTTGGCATATTTCTACTTGTCTTAAAAATTCGTTGCAATTCTGGGAGGCGAGATAGATTATGGAACCGGCTAAAGCCCTTGGATTTTTACCTATTGAAATTCTGTTTTGTTGTACTAGTGAAAATATTCGTAGAGCTTCTCTTTTGGTCTTTTCGCTTAGCTGTAAGCGGTTACAAATTAGGGTAACATAATCGGGCCCATGTAAGACAGGCATTTGTAGAGATAGTTCCTTTAATATTAATTTATAGTGGGACATGATATCTTTGGTGGTTATATTACAAGCTGTTGCGATGTCTGTAATCGTTTTAGGAGTAGCGGTTTCTCTGCATGCAGCATATAAAGCTGCCCCTACTAACCCCAAAGTTGATCGTCCCTTGGCTAATTTCTTGATTGCTGCCTTCCTGTATATGTAAGCAGCACCCTCTATTACTGCCTGACTAAGATATAATTTATCTCCAAAATTATTCAACAATTTTAATGCTTTTTCTAAATTCCTCGAAACAGAGTCATTAAGTTGAGCTCTATTATTCCAAGTCCTTAATCTTTGAATATTATTTTTTTGAGAAGAATCCAAGGCTTTCCCTCTCGCATCAGTATCCCCGATTCCAATTAATGTAGAAAGACCCTTGTTATGTATTGCTAGTGATTCAGGCATGCCTGTCCTTGTTCTGTCGTTATACCCAGAGTTATTTCTGAAGTTTGCCATAGAGTCAGAATTTGGATCCTGACTCGAAACACAACCACATGATGAGCATACATATTCAAAAGATACATTATCAAAAATAACAGAATCACTTTTACAAAATTCACATACTAGTGGCTTTGAATTCTCTACCTTGCCTTCTGGATGCATAAATCTATATTCAATCCTTTATCACTTATAACAGTTATTATATATATTTTTTCAAATAATTAAGTATAGCTATTTTAACGAGGATAGTACTATAAATTGGATAAGTCATTAAGGAACTTCTTATGCCATAAACGATTAAATTATTAAATAATAATGATATTAAGTATTTAATTGATTGACAATCCTGCTTTATTGATAGCTACGATTCTTTGGATATTCTTTATTCCTAACGCGGTTAAATTATTCTATAGGTTTGTCAGAAATAATAAACAATTTATAGAGAAGGATCTGAGGAGAATTCCAAACGATCCTAAGATTATTTTCCAAATTACAACAAAATCAGCTACTCAAACAAGTGTTGTAAAACGTGGTATACAATCGATAATTGACTCATGCAAATCTACAAAATACTGCAAATATGAGATTCTGGTTGTAACTGAGGATCCCAAAGATGCTGAGACTTTGAAAACCATGCCTTGCAGAATACTTTGCGTGGAAAAGAACTTTTCACCTAACGCTATCAAAAAAGCAAGAGCATTGCAATTCGCGATAGAGTCAAGGAGAAAATTAAAAAAACAAAATTCTGACCATTGGATATTTCATATGGATGATGAAAGTTACGTCGTGCCGCAAACTATTCTCTCTATTTTAAAATTTATCCGCGAAAAGAGAGGGATCGCAAGCGAGGGTCCAATATTTTACCCTCTCAAATTTGAAAAAGCTAATAGAATTACTGCTTTGGCAGAATCTATGAGAGCTTTCGGTTGTTTTGAATGTGTTACACATATGCATAATCCTCCCCCAATACATATGCATGGGAGCAATCTTCTTGTTCGATCAGATGTGGAAGACAAAATTGGTTGGGAATTTGGACCAATCTTAGCGGAGGATCAAAGATTTGGATACGAACTGTTTAAGCGATATGGGAGGAATTCTATGGGCTGGCATGGAGGAATTCTCTTAGAACAACCTCCTCTCGATATCAAAGATCATTTTATGCAGAGGAGACGCTGGGTAATAGGTAACTTACAGAATATTGAGAATTTTTCAAATATCTTCAAGGCTCGACTAATTTATAAATGTACATCATTTTTCCTTGGATTTGTATCTGGAGTGATCTCTTTGGCTTTGGCTTTCTATATCAATATCCCCAAATTGTTGAGTGTATTTTCGTATGCAAGTTTTGATTGGAATAACAACATTAATTTTGATTTATTCCTGTGGCTTGATAGAATAATTCATATCAATAGCACTTATAATGAGATATTTAGACCACTTTTTGATATTCAAGTTTTTGATAGTACCCTTGCTTTGATCTTGCTCTTTTCAAGCACAGTTTGGCTACTCGGTTATCAAGTAGGACTGTTTCTTAATCTCAAATATACCAGAATAGGACGCTCAAAGCGAATATCTTTACATATTCAGACTTTTCTATTGGCTCCATTTTTGGGATTGTTGGAATCTTTTCCTGCATTTTATTCAATCATCGAATTTTATTTCTTTAAGTTAATAAGGCAAAAGAAGTTGAAATCATATGATTTTTACGTTGTAAAAAAGTAGTACACACATGTAGTGGTTACGTGTCCGTAGATTGTCGTATTAAAGATACGAACTCTTTCGGATCCATCAAAAGTCAAATAGAAAAATCCAATGGAGGAGGTGGGATTCGAACCCACGAACCCCTAAAGGACGGGATTTCTTAATTTAATCTTGAGTCCTGCGCGTTTGACCAGGCTACGCGACTCCTCCTTTGTAAAACTAATGAATAAAACTCTGTATATAATCTTTTGATCTTTGAAGATTGATAGATTCCCAAATGAATAAGAGAAAGTTGAAAATTAGAATGATAAAATTTTATATTAATTAGAACATAACATAATGAAAAGATGACAATGAAGATAAACGAACTAACGAATGATATGAGACATGTTACAATTGAAGGTAAGATCGAAAAAATAAGTGAACCTAGGACAGTAAATTTACGTGCAGGAGGCTCTGCGCTCGTTGCTGATGCTATGATATCCGATGACACCGGTAGCATTAAACTATCTTTATGGGATGACCAAATAAAGATGGTTAAAGAAGGTGACAAAATATCGATAGAAAATGGCTATACTCAGGCTTTCAGAGGAGAAAATAGTCTAAACATTGGAAGATACGGAAAAATTGCAGTATTGGATGATTAAGAAACTTTTTTTGTAACTTACCTTTATATATTTTTATTAGGCTAAACTCTTGAAAACCCTATGTCTTGCTTTACATAAATCTGGATAGCATTGTCATATAAAATAAACTTCCATAAAATGCAGTATTATGTAAATATTAGGAGTCAAAAAAAATTTCTTACTGCCTTTGAAAATAAAGTGTGTTTGATTTCAGGATCAGTGTTTAGTAACTATAATGCGGACCATCATCAAATCTGTAGAAGAGATTCAACTAATAGTATGTATTAGTCTTTTATCTAGTAATAATTCACTAGTCAACTTCTCAATAAAGTTGTTACGAATGATTATCCATTCAAGCATAGATTTGAGTTTTATAACATTATATGTTAAGCCATTAATATTAGTTTAGTTAAAATCAAGCGAAGCCGCAGCCATAAAATTCTAGGCCAATTTGTATTAACGATCGTCTGGATGCGTTGACCATTAAGCCTGAGCTCAATCGTAGTTGGTTTTGGATTCAAAATCATATCATTTCTACTTTTGAATCCCATTATATTTCGTCTAGATGGTTTTTGAACGAAAATTTGTCTAATTTTAAAATAGTTTTAAATATGATTTGCATTTGAGGATTACTGTTACTATTCTTCTAATACTGCTACAAGATCATACTATAATTTTATTTTATATCATAACGAAATGATTTCGTTATGCAATTATCATAAACTCCTTTATCTAATAGCTTGATTTCTATAATAATGTATTATCTTAAATATTATATTATTTTTTTTCTAATTATTCCAACTCTTTTGTTGGCTGGTTCGTATAGTTCAGTTTCTTTGGGGGCAACTGACAAAGACCACATTATAACACCGTCAAAAATCCTATGTTGCAAGGATGATAGTAATGCTGGTTCAGAACCTACATCCACATCACTTGCAAGTGCATTAAAGAAAGTAAGTACCAATCCTCCGCAATCCGATGATGCTGTTGAAACAGAGAAAACTGATTCCTCATCCACATCACTTGCAAGTCCATTAAAGAA
>DATEOO010000329.1:0-13572 GCA_035274085.1 Candidatus Nitrosocosmicus sp. | reverse complement strand
CCTATAACTATTATTCCAATGAATTGAGGCGCTAAAATCTGAGCCTGTCCGCTATCAGACGATGAATTCATGCTATTACTGCCTTGGGTTGGGACAACAAACGATGATATCAAAACGGTAGTACCCATGATAGCACCACCTATGATTAATAGAACTGTAAGGAGTCTAGATGCTACATTTATTCCAATCCCAAAAGCTATTACAAATAATATTATTGATCCACCGCCAAAAATCATCCCTCTCTCCTTGGCTGAGAGGGGCAAAAAGCCATCCGAATTATTTAACATTGAAACACCAACATCAAGAATATATATTACTAATAGCGCGAGTGCTACAGATACTAGCACCTCGGATGCTATTTTTCTTGTTCCTTGCATGCTATTTATTTTCACATTGGCTATTTAATGATTAAACAGTTAAGAGTAGTTTCTCACAGGAAACTGTCACTGGGAGTTAGTGAGATAAGGTAATAGCGCTATCAGACGTCATAATGACCAAAAACAATTATTTTATAAAAAGCCAAAATAATCGAATATAACCTTCAATAGTAAATACAATATTGCAAATCAGTTTAGGGATATTAGTTTAGGGATTAACAAATTCACCATAATCGGAAATTTGATGTCTCCGATTGCAAGTGTATATTCAATAAATCCGTCTAATTGACCTTTGCCAAAACATGAATTTGAAGTCAGTCAATTTTGAATTTAATCTGTTTACAATAGAAAAATCCATACTTTTCTAAAAGTTATTATATATAACTAAATTAGAAAAAACCTCGAATTAAAAAAATTCTTTATAAATAGATTGGTATGTAAATAGCAAAAGAGATATTGAAAACAGTACTGATAAAGGGTCCAGTACTACTTGAGATAAGAGGAAAATGCAACATACTAGGTGTAAAATGCAAAAATGAATGCATCGGATGGGAAAGTAGCAGAATCATTCCAGTTGAAAAAGATATCAATACTACTCTATCGATAATCAGTGGAGGGAATTGGAATGATCATAACCAACAACCAATTAGGCACAGCAAAAAATTTGGGACCTCAATTTGGAAAGACCTTGTAAGAAACATATTGAAACTAGAAAAAAAGAAAATCATAATAATTGGACCCTGCAATTCAGGTAAATCAACGCTTTCATTGTACATGGCAAATGTGTTTATCAGCCAAGGTTTAAGGCCATTGTTAATAGATGCAGATGTAGGTCAGGGAGATTTGGCGCCACCAACTTGCATCGGAGCAGCAGTAATGAATTTTCCGGAAGTAGATCTATGGAAAGTTAAAACAAACCTCATCAATTTTGTTGGCGGCATTCAGCCTATTGGATACGAATCTAAAATTATCTCAAACATTCATCTGCAATTAAAAACTTCATTAAATCATGATGTGTCGATCATAAATACTGATGGATACATTAAGAGTAACGGACTGCTATACAAGATCGATCTAATTAAAAAAATACAACCTGATTGTATACTATATCTTGGTGGCACAAATATGGATAGAAATCTAATGGAATTATTTAGCCGTCTTCCAAGAAATCTGAAGATCAATTTTATGTATGGAGAAAGACAAGGAGCCGTGAATAATAGATCACTCGCTGAAAGATATGCTAAGAGAATAATTACTTTTCGTAAATACCTGACAAAGGATAATATGGCATTCATGAAATTAGATCCTTCGAAAATCAATTATATCTACTATAGAAATAGATTTTTTTCAGAAATAAAATGCTTAAGAGGATACAAATCTTCAAATGCAGTTAATGAAAAAACATTATATATCCCTGATAGCGAATTTTTAAAAAACCGGTTTGTGGGATTTGGAAAAAAAAGGGACAATGGCTTGATTGATGGATTTGGATTAATCAATGATTTTACGAAAGGTATTCTCAAGGTAAAGTCAAGTGTCAAAGAATTTGATACAATCTTCTTAAGTGATGTCAAATTTGAAATAATATAAAAGTGTCAATTTGATTTATAGTTTATAAAGGCTTTAACTTAAATATTATTATCATAATATCACCAATGTATTAAACGTGGTATCACAAACAGGAATATCAAAGTCATGTATTGTTTGTAATACGAACCTTACAGTGATTAACACAAAGATAGCTAAGAATCAGAAATATTCTAAATACAGAGGGATAGTGTGCAATGACTGTTTTAATTTGTATTATCCTTAAATAGGATCAGACCTGGGATTTGAAAACCTTTATTCCTTGACGCACTTGTGAGATTTTCATAACCAAAATAAGATAATAATTAATAACAATATATTACAGAAATTTTTTAAGAAATTATTACTGCATCCTATTCCCTATAATTCTATCAGGACAATAACCAGTGAATAATTTTTTTAAAATTTGATTCAAATCGATATTAGTAAATAGATTGAACTTAACCTATGTCAAGTTTTGCTTTATTAAATTCAAAGAAATTAAGAGAATTAATAAGAAATCTAGAAGAGGGTATTAGCACATTATTCTACAAATACTATAGGAGGATCTAGTCTCCATCTGGGAGCAGGAGTTAGTCTAAGGAACATGTTTGATGGATATGCTTCTGTCATAGCTACGAGTAAACTCTTAAGAAGAATTATCATGGATTACACAGATCTTTTAAGCGATTCTAGTAGGTTTGAAGGCCTACTCAAAGATATATACGGCTCAGAAAACAAGAAGGAAATATTTTTGCTCACAACCGCCCTTAGAGCTAGAGTGACAGAGATTCGAGAGTCCTATGTCTTTGATAAAGATACAGAACCCACGATTTACAACATGATTACAAGATTATCCTCGGACTATGGATTGGATGAAAAATCTGCTGCTTGGGCGACTTTTGCTTGGTCTATTGCATTTGACCTGATGACTGAAGAGGAGTTTGATAATTTAGCTAACGGCAATAAGGCAAAAAGGTATTTGATCCTCGGTAATTATATCTCGAATATGGATTCGGTCATCGAGCAACAGAAAATTTCTCATGGTAATCCAATCTCAAATTTGATAATGGTCAATTCTTGCAATCTAAAACAGTTGTATGAAAACGGAATATTGCTTCATAATCAAGGAAAATTCGCAGAAGCATTGGAATGCTATGACAAAGCGCTAGCAATAGAACCCAAGAGTGCCAGTGTTTTATCCAATAAAGGGTTGTCCCTTCATAATCAAGGAAAATTCGCAGAAGCATTGGAATGCTATGACAAAGCGCTAGCAATAGATCCCCAGGATGAATTCATAATTAAGAGAATGAATAATACCAAGGAGATATTCTCTCACTCTAGCAGCATTAGGAGATCGGGGCAGGTAATAAGTCAAGTTTCAAATTTGAACAATGGGTTGAAAAAATCTTTAAGTTTGTACTTTATAGCGATAGCAATAGCTGCAGCACTATTGACAACAGGTACTGTCTCATATGTAATTTTGGGAACAAATAGCACTCTGAATGTAAATCCTCTAGGTGAAATATTTCACTTGGATAGTGATGCTTCTAATAATAGCATCGAACCAACAGATCAGAGATCAGGATCACCGAGTATCTCTTCTCATAAAGAATCAATTTCAGACTTTACAAAAAACTTAGACAAGGAATTGAATCTCCAGATAAATAGTGATAATCGATCTCTTCTACAAAATGATAATGGATTATGGCAGGACTCCCATTCTAAAAATTCGAGTTATAAAATCGAGTCGGATGGTTTAAACGGAGTGAATCAAAAGATAGACAATTTTAAAACAGAACTTGGTATGGCGATGAAAAGTAATTTTAACTAGTAAAAATAGTCTATAAAAGATACAAACCTTTATTGATTTCTTGTCTCAACCTTTTGCAGGAAGTGATCTACACCTGGTAGATTAAACCAAGACTTATATCATCTCCGCTTCCTTCTCGAGATGTTTGTCTTAATATATGGTAAAGATTCTGGCTCAAGTATGAGTAACCAAATTTCTCCAATAGGGCCAAATAATCAAGTCCTATTTTAAGAAACCCAGATTCACTGTTAAAGGAATTGCAATATCCGTCGGTAGTTAACAAAATCAATTTCGGCTTTATGGCCTGAAAGTCAAATATTCCAGTTTTGAATTCTAGCCAGCTATTATCCATACAAAGTGAGTCAGTATGAACAATTGATTCAATTAAGGATCTGTCATCAGAATCACCATCCTGGTTGGAAAACATATTTCTTACGTTCCTATTATGATCAACTATCAATATGTCACCATCACCAAGCTGAAAAAATATAAAATAGTTTTTTGTAACAACAACTGTCAATAGTGTGGATCCATAAGCAATTTTTGGGTTGTTAATTATTTTTTCTAATATGATTGGACCTTTCTTTTTCAATATGAGGTCAATTTCATTGTTTGAAAAAGGATGTTGCTGTACATGATATTGTACTTGATCCGCCCAGTTATGTACTAATAGACGTGGTACGGAGTATCTGATAATATCCTTTACTTGGGAAACATTATCGATTTCAATTGGTTGGTTATGAAATAGTTTGAACAGAGTTGCCACTGCAGTCTTGACTGCAAGTAGTGAACCGACTTTACTCCTAAAATGTATATCACTTCCATGGCCGTCGGCAACTGACATAACTATAGTATCAGAGTTGTGAGATTGTTTCCATAGGATTGAATCTTGATTTGAGTAACCAGTTAGAGAATGTAATGCTCCCATTACACTTTTGCTGTACACCAACCACTTTTTTGATTTTGATGTTATAAACTTATCAACGATTTGTGTACTATCGATTTTAGACATACATGTGTTACATCCTTAGTAGCAAATAATACCCTTAGAAGTACCAAAGTTTATTAAAGTACCCGGCACTAGAGAGAAACTTTGATTTGGATAAATTTCAATTACTTCACCATTAGGATTGTCAACTTTCCAAGGAAGTGTAGAAAGATTCTTCAATCCCCAAACCCGAGGATCAGCAGGATGTCTGGAGACTTCTGCTACTGGACTAGAGAAATCATATTTGCGGTCCGGATCTATGTGATGAAGAAATAACTTGGTGTTATGATTTAAGGCAACAAACAATCGGTCATCAATTCGAATATTCAAAATGCAAGTATTCTTAGTTCTACATTTTGGATTCCAACAAAGAGGACTGCTTTGTACCCCCTCAATAATACCGCTTTGTTTGGAAACTTTACTGTCAGAATTAATGCCCCCCAGTTGTATAGGCATTTTTAATTTTTCAAGAACCAAAGATTCATTAGATAAAAAATTTTCAGATCCACACTGTCTGCAATAATATATAGAATCACGTAACGCGAGTAGTGCAATTTGCCATTCAGTTTCTCTGACCCTTCCATGCATTGGGTCCCTAATACCTTTGGTAAAGGCTCTTATGAAAATTCTTTTAATAAAATCGGGATAAATATTCCAAAATATTAAGGCATTTGCATGAAAAGCAGGATCGGGATAATTGGAGTCATCGTTTGGATCAAATATGAAAATCGGTTCAAATCCGTATAGCTTTGACATCGAAGGCAAATCAAGGCTTTTGATAGAACTTTCAATTTTACCTTCTAATGGATGGTTTAAAAATAAAATATAGAATAATATTATTGCTAATGAATATAAATCGGTTTGCGTATTTGGTAACGCGTTTTCAACTATTATTTCAGGGGCCATAAATTTAGGTGTACCTATTACGTTACCTTTGTTTTCTCCATTTATTACAATATTATCAGTATCTCCTATGCGTATTTCTCCATTTTTAGGATCAAAGTAAATATTATTCAGTGATAAATCCTGATAGCAAAGGCCTTTTGAATGCAATAGATGAAAATTTTGTACTAATTCATAGCAGGCGGTCAGCAATGCATTAAAAGAAGGATCGATTTTCCTTGAAAGCCATAAACTAAAACTTTTAAATCTTGATTCCTTCAGAGACATTACGTATCCGAAGCCTTCTTTTTTTGGAGTTTCAACTAATGCTAATGGCCAAAGAAACCTATTACTTGGAGATTCTTTTTGAATTAGAGATTGGAGTATATCGTATTGCTCTTTTGTGGCCATGGAAGGAAAATACCACTTTAAAACGAGTGGGGTATTATCTGGACTGATTAATGCATATACCTTGCCTTGAGTACCCGAACCCAATTCTTTTTCAATATTGCATACTAAGTTTAGACGGTGTATGTGGACTGGCTCTCCCACGTGAAACTCGTGAGTGGTGTTCACTTGTTTGGCCTTTGAAATCAAAATTATTTACCACACATCGGTTGCTCCCGAAATCATTTCAGGAGGTTTAGGTATATCAACATTCGAAATAGAGCCGTCATAGAATTTTTGTTGGCTTTTGGGTCTGGCCGAAGCTGTCTGAACGACTGTTGAAACCCATTTTATATATTTTGTTAATGATTCTGGATTTCGGGCCAATAGCGGTTGTCTTTCACTATCTCCAATAAACCTTTGAAGAATATCCATGTTTGCGTCCTCACCAATTGCAATAGATACTCGGATAGCCTTTCTGCCCCATGGTTCTGACAACAATGTTTCTAATCCATCTTTAAAATTATCAGTGGGTTGTCCATCAGAGAGCAATACCAACACTGGTGGTAATCCTCTTGCTGTCATAGGAGGTATACGCAAGATTTCAGAGAGTAAGAGGAAGGCTTGGCCTAGGTCAGTTTCACCTTTTGCCTCTATATCAGTCCATTTGAATTCATTTACATTTGTAGGTGGAATAATCCACTGTGCGCCTGTGGAAAACTTTAATGCGCTTATCAAGAGATTCGCTTGAATATTATTTTCAGATTCTCTTTGCATGTGAGGTATTGCTTCTTTGATAGCATAATTCAAGGCTTGGATCTTCCCATCATCCCTCATTGATCCTGAACAATCTACAATCCATATAAAATGTAGTTCTCTTTTTGAAATTTCACCGCCTGGAAGAGTCATTGAAATCAAAAAAATTAGATGGATAATATTTATAACAATTTCACCTAATAGTATATTAGGTTTCTTATGATGAATTATTTTTAATAAATAACCATGCATTGAGATATAAAAACAGAGGGAAAAAATGATTTAGCAAAAATAATATTTCAAGACTAAAATGGATACATAATTCTTATGAAACGTTTCAATGGATCTTAGAATGCACATATATCTAATATTATCCTCGATGAAAATGTTTCGTAATATGTTTAAGAATTTTCGAAGTTAAAGATCATAATATTGAGTATTAAGAAGAAATTAATGCAAAGGCATAGACAGTTCGATACTATAAGACATCATAAACCGACGTAGAACTAATTAATTATAATACTTCACATACAAATAATGTTCCGAATTCAGGCTCTTTTTCAATTTTATAGGTATATCAATGATATTTTATTCGGCCTTATCTTTACCGGTGTAACTTAAACTGTTTTTAAAATTATGAATTGATTCAATGCCTTCTCTGCTCTTCACTACTATTTTGTTAATAGTCTTACCGGTTACATTTACCATTGTTGGTATCTCATTCACAGCGTTCTTAGCCAAATCAAATACCTGTTTGAATGTTGTTTCAGAATCTCTTATATCGATGTGAGAGTTCCTTTCAATAGAATCCTTTATTGCTCTTGTGACATCACTTTCTGGATGATCTGGAATGTTACTGTTAGCTCTGGTTATGTCCTTAGTATCAATATTCTCAGTGATTTCGTCAGTACTATCTGCAACCCTATAGCCTTCGAAAATATCATTAACCATTTTCTTAAAATGTGGAACAAAATATATAACCGGTTTTGAACTTAGTTAAAGAATAAAGCTTTATAAGAAATATTATTAAGAGGAAGTAGGGTAGCCCGTTAGTACCAACATGAACAAAAGGCCCCATTTCAAATCCTCCCAAATCTACCACGTAGACGTAACAGCACGGCTGCGATGCCTTAGGGTTGCTCCCTCCCGGACCTCACCCATTTCAACAATCCACAGTCAATTTTACACCTTCATGTAAGTTGCTGCTCATAGCCATCCGATACGGCATGATTTCATCCTAGTCGAACGAGCGGGTATCCTCCCATTCACGAATTTACCTAACAGTTACTGATCCCGACATGAAGCCGATTTTCGATATGGGGCACGGCTAGCACCCCGATCCTACCTACCCCGACTATAGATACCTCCAATTCAAATATAATTTTATTGGAAGGTATGGTTCTAAATCAAAATAATATTTTTGGATCGAAATCAGTTGCAGACAGAAAATAAGGTAATCTTTCCAGGAAAAATAAGAGATAAAGAGATCCTACATCATACCGTCCATGCCGGGTGGCATTCCGCCCATTCCGCCTGGAGGCATTCCTCCTCCTCCCCCAGCAGATTTACTTGAAGCAATTACATCATCAATTCTTAATAACATAGATGCTACTTCAGTGGCAGACTTGATAATCTGTTCCTTAACTGATACTGGTTCAAATATTTCAAGTTTAGCCATGTCAGCAATTCTTGAATTACGTGCATCTATTCCAGCCCATTTTGATCCTTTATTTTGCTTTGATCGCAATTCAGCTAAAGTATCAATTTGATTCATACCTGCATTTTCAGCAAGGGTTAATGGGATAATTTCTAATGCTTCAGCAAATTTTTCGGCTGCCAATTGTTCTCTACCGGTCAATGTATTAGTCCATTCTCTCAATTTTCCAGAAACGTATGCCTCAGGTGATCCACCTCCAGCTACTATCAAAGGCTTCTCCAAAACATCTTTAGTTACCATAAGTGCATCATGAACAGAACGGTCTGCCTCATCAACTACTCTCTGAGATCCACCACGGATCAAAATCGTTACAGCTTTTGGATTCTTGCATCCTTCTATGAATACCCACTTATCAGTTTCAACCTTTCTTTCTTCTACTAGATCAGCTGCTCCCAGATCTTTGCTTGTCAAGTCATCTAGATTGTTGATAACTCTAGCTCCTGTAGCTCGTGATAACTTGGTCATATCACTCTCTTTCACACGTCTTACCGTCAAAACATTAGCTTTTGCGAGATAGTGTTGTGCAATGTCATCTAATCCTTTTTGACATATTACCACATTAGCACCAGATCCAGTAACTTTTTCAACCATGGTCTTTAACATGGTATTTTCTTCGTCAAGGAATCTCTTCATTTGCTCCGGTGACGTAATGTTTAATTTTGCGTCAAATTCAGTCTTTTCTATTTCCAAGGCAGAATTAATCAATGCTATCTTTGCTTTTTCTACCCTTTTGGGCATTCCTCCATGAACTACCTCCTTATCCAAAACGATTCCTTTTATTAATTTGGTATCCTTAATGGAACCACCAGATTTCTTCTCAACCTTGATGTCATCCAAATCGACCTTTGTAGATCCATTTCGAGACTCAGAGACTTGTTGAGCGGCTGTTACTACAATATTGGCCAGGTCATCTGATTCCTTTGAAACTAGTTTAGTTTGCATCGATGTCTTGGCTATTTTTACTAATTGTTCCTTCTCGTTATTTGTCACTTTAATGGCGATATTGTTCAAAAGTTCTATTGACTTGACAGCACATTTTCTATACCCATCTACTATAACAGTTGGGTGAACATTCTTTGTAATTAACTCCTCTGCTTTTTCAATCAAAGAACCTGCTAGAACAACTACAGAAGTAGTGCCATCTCCTACCTCATTATCTGTTGCCTTGCTGATTTCCACCATCATTTTGGCAGCAGGATGTTGAACATCAATTTCTTTCAGTATAGTTGCACCATCGTTAGTAATGGTGACGTCACCCAAAGAATCCACAAGCATTTTATCCATGCCTCTAGGGCCTAAACTAGTTCGTACTATTTCTGCGACTGTTTTTGCGGCGTTTATATTATTTTTCTGTGCCTCTCTTCCTTTAGTCTCACTTGCGCCTTCTTTTAATATCAAGACTGGCATTCCGCCTGCTGATCCTGTTTGAATTGACATATTTCCATCATTCACCTTAAAATTATAGTTTACACTGCAGTCATTGGTATATTTTAAACTTACTTATAGAAAATTAACTTATATAAAAAAAATTAAAAAAACTAGGATAGTAAAGAATCGTATTTGCCAGACGAAATATCTTGATATATCTCATTTGCCACCTTGTCTTCCACTTTTATGCCCAAGCTTAGACAGGTGCCTATTATTTCCTTTGAAGAAGATTTTATAGTTTGTGCGTATGAAACATCCAGTTTCATTTTGGATATTTTGACTATGCCTTCCATCGAGATATTTCCTACAAAATTAGTACCAGCAGTTCCAGACCCTTTGGCAACCCCAGATTCCTTAAAAATAAGGGCAGCCGTAGGAGGTATACCTACTTCAACTGTGAATTGTTTGGTCTCAGCATCGACTTCCACTTTGACTGGAACCTTCATTCCCGGAAAATCTTTAGTTTTTTCGTTAATAGTGTTAACAACCTGTAAAATGTTAATTCCAAGTGGTCCAAGAGCAGGTCCTAAAGGTGGCCCTGCGCTAGCTTCACCCCCACTTACTAATGCATTCACAACTTTTTTTTCACTCATAAGATATTACAAACAGCCTAATGTAAAAACCACTTATAATTCTATAAAGATTTTTTTAAATAATTAGCATCAACGGTTACAGGTATTTGATATGGAGAGTCAAGTAATACTACTGTGGCTTCCTGTTTTTCATAATCAACTCTTGTTATCTTGGCTTTCATGGATTTGAACGGTCCCGCAATAATCTCTACTGTATCATCGATAATTAGTTCTGTAACTACTGGTTTCTTAATGAGATAACCCTCAAGATCCTTAAACGGAAGTTCACCTCTTATTTGACCCCGTATATGTCGGATTCCATGTAAAGCTTCATAAGCGATATTTGAGTCTATTGCTTCTACAATTACGTAGCCCTTAAAATTTTCCAAAAATAAAACTGAATATATACCCTCTATTTTCTTTGAGTTTAATCTACTTTGCAGCATGGATGCGATCATACTTTCTTGACCACCAGCCACCCTAACAACAAAAAATTTTGAATCATCGTCGTCTTCAGTTGACAACAATGTAGCTTCCCTATTTTGATTATCAGAATCATTTAATTCCTTTTCACTGGCACTTCTAGATTCTTTAGCAGCTAAATTATCATCTTTTAGTCTCTTTGTATTGCTATTATTAATCGACTTGGTCTTGATGGATTTTTTCTTATACTGACTATTATCAAGATCATTGTCTGTATCAATTTTATCGGAATTATCATTATCATTATCATTAGAATATTTGTCATCATTCAAGTCTATCAAATCCAAATCATCATCGTCTTTGCGGAGGTTTTTTGGCATATTTATAGAACCATTAAACGTATTTCCTTTGGAATTTATAAGTCTATAACATTTGCTTCAGATTCCTATTTTAGCGCTCGTGATCGGGGAATAAGAAATAAATCTAAATCAAAATATCTAGTTCTTCTTGATATGTAAGTTTACAATCATAACTTCTTCCAAAGATATTGCCAGTTCTACCATGCTAAATTATTTAGAAAATGAGGTAGGATTTGAAAACTCCTTTTATTTCGATGATCATACTAAACTTGGCATTGACAACAATCAAGACGTTAGGAGTTCTGAATCCAAGATTAAATTTCTTAAATGCAAAAAATATAACAATTTGAATTTAGTTGTAACAGACGAAGAATTAATTCACTTTAGGAACATAGACAAATTTGAATTTCCTAATAATGTATTAATTTTCCTATCTAAACATGCATCAAAGAGTAAAATACCAGCATTGACATCCCACTTTACAGGAAATTTTTCAACAGACAAGTCGCTAGGTGGGAGGGAATTTGAGATAGGGATAGCATACCCTAGTTTTCAAAAGGAGTATATGAAAAATTTGTTTTTGATGAAAAACAGCTTAATCAAATACGATCTCACAATTGAATCCTCTCATCACGGACCAACTTCATCATCAAATCCAATTTTGTTTATTGAGATAGGATCATCTGAAGAGGAATGGCAGAACAAAGAAACAGCCAAGATGGTTTGTGAGTGCTTGATACAATCGATACAAAATGTAAATGAAAAAGCAAATACTGAAGTATTAGAAATTGCTATAGGATTGGGCGGTAACCATTATCCGCAAAAATTTAACAACCTAATTCTGACTTCTAATGTCGCTTTCGCAGCTATTGCCAGTAAACATAATTTGAGATTCATTAATAGTGTAATGTTAAGTCAGATGCTAGAAAAAAGTATTGAGAAGGTAACCAGCATTTATATTGACAAGAAAGGAATGGGTAGTGAAAAAAATAGAATATTATCTCTCCTAAGAACGCAAGAATTGGATCCAAAGTATGTGTGATCTTTGAATATTTTTTATATTCTGTACAAGAATAATACAGCGATTGTTGAATCAACTATATTATAAGACAACCCTAATCTGCTACCGTAAGGTAGAAATCAATAACTACAATGCTCCATCAAATCTCCTAAACTTAGATTAACACATCTTGCAAATAATAAACCAGATAGTAAATGAAGAAGGACAAGCCCCTTATTGATTCAATTCAAAAAAAACCTTCAATAGTTGTAACCTCAGTATTAAAGAACCAAAACAAAGTACTGGTTTTACGGAGAAGTATGAAAGTTAAGACAATGCAAGATAAATGGGCAGGAGTGAGTGGATATCTCGAAAAAAACGAGGATTTACTCTCTAGAGCGCTGATAGAAATCTATGAGGAAACACAAATAAATAAAGATGAATTAATACTTAGAAAAATATTCGATCAATTAAATGTTCAAATTCATAACGAACTGACGATAATCATCCAACCCTTCTGCTTTTTATCGAACACTAGGAAAGTATTGTTAGATTGGGAACATTCAGACTACTATTGGATCAACCATAAGGAAATAAACAATTTTGATTTCGTTCCTAGGTTTAAACATATAATCTCCAGATGTCTTGAAGAAACATGATGATACAAACCTTCAAAGAGTTAGAATTGTTGGAATAAAAAAATAGACCATAAAATCTATTTTAGTGGGTTTTTGTTATTTTTACCAATTCTCTAAGATGAGACAAGGAACGTACTTGAGCACCATTCACTTTTTTGTACAATGCCCAAAATTGTTCATTCGTTATATCTTTTCTCTCCTTTAAGATCTTTAAATGTCTTCTCATCGATCTTACCTTTATAACATAAACTTCCTTTTTACCAACTCTAGCTGTCTTTTTGCCCTTCTTGGATCCTGGTCCAGTTCCATGTTTTTTCTTAGTTGCAAGTTTTGTCCTAGTTCGGCCCCTTGAAGTGCCTTTAACTTTTGCAGTCCAAATTGACCCATTGCTAATTAAAGATCTTATGTTTTCGCGGGTAATTGAGTCGGCTACGTCATCTAATTTGTCAGGTTCAAACCTTACCCTATTAACCCCTACTCCAAGAATTCGAGATGCTAGTTCTCTTTTTTTATGTATGTTTACTACCATTCAAATCACTACTTTTGATTTTTTTTTGCGGTTGAAGCTCTTGATGAATCTTTCTTTGCGGTTGAAGCTCTTGATGAATCTTTTTTTGCGGTTGAAGCTCTTGATGAATCTTTCTTTGCGGTTGAAGCTCTTGATGA
>DATEOO010000328.1:0-11196 GCA_035274085.1 Candidatus Nitrosocosmicus sp. | reverse complement strand
GTAAATAATGAAGAGATTTTGTTAATTAAACAATTCAGACATGCTGTAAACAAATCTTTAATTGAAATACCTGCAGGCAAGATTGAAATCAACGAGTTACCCTATGAAGCAGCAAAAAGGGAGTTAGCAGAAGAAACGGGATATACAGGGGGGTTAAAACAGCTTACTCGATGTTTTTTGGCACCAAGTTATGATACCGAATTAATGCATTTTTTCGTTGCAGAAAATATATCTAAACTGAACAATCCAAATAAAATGGATGAGGATGAAAACATTACTAGTTTTGTTATTAAATTAAAGGATGCTCTCAAATACTGTTACGATGGAACAATAATAGACTGTAAAACTGTTACAGCAATATTTCTCTATTATTTTGCCCTAAACAATGATAATGTGTTTAGAAATAAGTAGATTCGATATAATCAATAATTTCAGATAATGAGGGGTTGTCACCAAACAGGTTTCCTACATGGAGTGAGGATAATAGATTTGCAAAACAAATTTTCTCTATAGTTGTAAATCCATGTAATTGTCCAAACATGAAACCAGCATCCCATGAATCTCCCGCTCCACTTACAATATCAATTTTAGATGGAACAATTGAATCTACAAATAACGATTCATGACCATCAGATATTGCAGCTCCCCTAGTTGTATGTATACATACTGTTAGGTCAATAAAATTAGAAAGCAATTTCGCTGATTCGCAAAAGGCGCTTATATTATCAGGGTATAAATTGGTATCAAAGGTCAAAAGAGCACTATCGTTGTGACCGATTATGCTCACTAATGCTTTAATAATCAAATTATATTCATTTTCATTAATGCTCAGAAAATCTACTAAATTGGAACGACTTTTTAACACATTAATAAATTCAAAACATCTTCTCTCAATATCAGCAGGATCCAGAAAATGAACTGATTTGGGGGAATTTGTAAAGACATAGTCCAATAAGTCGGTTCCTCTCAGATTTGATGCCCAGTTTGTCATTATCACAGCATCGGATGATCGCAAAATCATGTTCACTTCTTGTGATTCAATTAGTTCTGGACCAAAATTATCATTGTCTCCCACATCACTTACCATCACATTTGAGGTTGAGGAGGAGGAGGAGGGAGAGGAGGAGGAGTTTGAAAATTCAAATACTGTTGACAATCCATGTTTTCCTTTCATTATATGAAGATTCACGTTTGTACTATAGGGCAAAAATACAGAACGTAAAATAGCAGATCCAATTTCATCTGCTATGGTAAACAACTCTACGCGAATGTCAAGCTTTGCTAGACTATACGCCATATTAACTGCGTTACCACCTTTGATATCTAAACTAGAATATGCTCGCATACTTCCACCGCTTGCAACAATCTTTTTTTGGATTTCACTCATAAAAAGGGAATAATCCGATACCTCGATTATTCTATCTACAAAAAAATCAGGCAGAATAGTAACTTGTGGTTTACGATGATGCCCATCTTCCTTTATATCTGAAAGTTTGACTAAAAGATTTCTGAGAATATTATGAATATGGGAATTTCCAAAAATCTGATTTGCCAAGTACTTCTTATTTTTTGCTTTAACCTTTTTGTCAAATGGTTTTGTGTTTTCTTTGGGAGGGTTTTGGTTATGGTCGGGACAGGAAAAAGAATCATCTCCCGTTGAAGAAAAAATTCGTTCTAAAGATTTTGATGAACAAGACAAAAGGTAAAACGATGGTGAGAGAGTGCAAGGAAATGGAATAGATGAAATGACGACAGGAGAAGAGGGAATAAAAGTCCAAGGATTCACTGTATGAATTTTGAATTTTGATAAATATAATGGTATCAAAAAGGCTTTAGATATAAAGAGAATAAAACGGCGGATACGTATGTAAAAAAATAATCTTTTTTGTAAAAGAGGCGAATGGAATAGATTGGTTAATCCATATCCATGCCGCCCATGCCGCCCATGCCGCCCATGCCGCCCATGCCGCCCATGCCGCCCATGCCGCCCATGCCGCCAGGTGGACCAGCGGGCATTCGAGACTTTGTGGCTGCAATTACGTCATCAATTCTCAGCAGCATACAAGCGGTTTCAGTAGCCGACTTTATGATTTGTTCTTTAATCGCAGTTGGTTCGAGTATGTTATTTTTATAAATATCTGAAACAGCAGTTGTCTTTACATTGATGCCAATCCATTTGGACCCCTTTGATTGCTTTGCCTTCAAATCAGCCATGGTATCAATAGGATCCATACCAGCATTCTCTGCAAGGGTTAACGGTATTACTTCTAATGCTTCAGCAAATTTCTGTGCGGCCAATTGTGATCGCCCTTCAAGACTGCTAGACCATTGTCTTAACTCATTGGCTATATATGCTTCAGGTGAACCACCGCCTGCAACTATGGATGGCTTCTCCAACACATCCTTCATAACCATCAATGCATCATGTAAAGATCTATCAGCTTCATCAACTACTCTTTGTGATCCACCACGCACAAGAATAGTTACTGCTTTTGGATTCTTGCATCCTTCTATGAACACCCACTTGTCAGTTTCGACTTTTCTTTCTTCAACCAAATTAGCAATACCCAAATCACTTTCACTCAAGTCATCTAGATTGTTTACCAGTCTTGCACCAGTAGCCTTTGAAAGCTTGAACATGTCACTTTCTTTTACTCGCCTTACTGCCAGTACATTTGCCTTAGCCAAATAATGTTGTGCAATATCATCAATTCCCTTTTGACATAATACAACATTAGCTCCTACTGATTTTATCTTGTCAACCATATCCTTGAGCATTCTATTTTCTTCTTCTAGGAACATTTGCATTTGCTGGGGCTCACTTATTCTAATTTCTGCGCTCATCTCCGTTTTTTCGATTTCAAGAGCAGAATTTATGAGAGCGATCTTTGCATTGTCGACTCTCTTTGGCATCCCAGCATGAACTATTTCCTTATCTAAGACAATTCCTTGGATAAATGTTGTATCACGTATTGAACCTCCTGCTTTCTTCTCAACCTTGATATTGTCTAAGTCCACTCGTAAACCGTCACCTGAGGTATTTTTTTCTGCAACTTGTTTGGCAGCACTTACAACAATTTCACTTAATATGGGACTATCATCAGATACCAGTTTAGATTCCATACTGGTTTTTGCAATTTTAATAAGAAGATCCTTATCATTAACATTAACTTTTATCCCTATTTTATTTAGGATAACTAATGCTTGTTCAGAAGCTGCAGTATATCCATCTACAATTGCAGATGGATGAACATCTTTGCTTATCAATTGTTCTGCTTTTTCTAAAAGTGTCCCAGTAAAAATTACAGATGAGGTAGTTCCATCTCCGACTTCGTTATCGACAGATTTTGCAACTTCTACCATTATTTTAGCGGCAGGATGTTGAACATCTATCTCTTTCAAGATAGTTGCACCATCGTTAGTAATAGTGACATCACCTAAAGAATCCACTAGCATTTTATCCATACCACGTGGTCCTAAACTAGACCTTACAATTTCCGCTACTAACTTTGCTGCAGAAATGTTATTTTTTTGTGCCTCTCTGCCTTTATTTTCTTTAGTTCCTTCTTTTAATATTAATACTGGCATACCACCAGCTGTTTGTTGAATTGAAGCCATATTCTCATATCACCTTAATAGAATGGTACAATTTTTCGATAAGCCCCTTTTATAGGTTTCACATATAAAATCCCAATAAAGTGATATAAAGACTAACAAATATTTTATCAAAGCAAACAGAATAATTCTTATGGATTTTGAAATCAAATTAGGAACCAAATATGAAAGGAGAATTAAGGTTAGCCACAATCAGACTACAAGTTTTCTTTGGGATGGTGAAAATGTTTTCTCAACGCCTTCAATGATATCAGAAATGGAAGAAACCTGTAGACTGTTATTAAAAGAACAATTTCTTAAGGTTGATTCAGAATGGGACTCGGTAGGTACTGTTGTTGACATTAATCATACTGCTGCAACCCCCGTAGGTGCGGAGATAATTCTAAAAGCCGAAATCATAGGAGTTGAGGGCAGAAGAGTTCAATTCAAGGTATCTACAGAAGACAATTTAGAACAGATAGGAGAGGGGAAGCATGAAAGATTCATAATCAATATTCCCAAATTCAAAGAAAAGTTCGACTTGAAGGTGAAGAAACTAAATGAATTTCAAAAAGGATGAACAAACAAAACTTTAGACTTGGTTTGGCAGAAGTAGTAGAAAAAACAAGAAAGCGATTTAGTGAAAGAACGCATCCACCATAAAAGCAATAAATAATGCTGCCAAATATGGACTGCTAAATTTAAATACCAACCAAGAAGTTTTTTCACTTGGTCTTAGTAATAACCACACAGACAAAATTATCATCACAATACCAAATACGGTAGCAGTCAAAAGATATATCAAACCAAATAGATTAAAGAAAAATGGCAGTATACTAAATACAACCATCATTAAGGTTGTTAGCGCTATTATTCTCACGGATTTTGATTCGCTTGATACAACAGGAAGCATTGGAACATTGGCCCTTTTGTAATCCTCTTTCACATGTAAGGCTAAACTCCAGATATGCGTGGGAATCCAGAAAAAGACCAGTCCAGCCATAGCAATACCTATTTCCAGATGTTGAAATGTTATTGCTATATAACCAATTAATGCAGGAGCGCCACCCGAAAATCCACCCAATATAATGTTAGATTGACTGGTTCGTTTTAGCCATTTACTGTATACTATAATATTGTCAAACAGGCCAAAGGCCATTAAGCCAAATGCCCATATGTTTATGAACCAAGAACAAACTAGAGAGATTCCTGCTAAAATGAGCCCAAAAACTAAAGCATTACGTGGGGAAATTCTTCCCGAGGGAATCGGACGATCTTTAGTTCTTTCCATTATTGCGTCTATATCTCTATCGTTATATCCCGTAAGTGTATCTGCAGCTGCTGAGCCAGCAGCTATTGCAAAGAATAATAAAATCCAAGTCATCCAACTGACCTGAACATCAAATAACCAGGTTGCCGATACTGCAGCACCTATTGCTGTGAAGACAAGTAGATACCAAATTTTTGGTTTTGTAAGCTCATAATAATTTTTAACTTGGTTACCAACTGTCTTCATCTCTAAAACCAAATAGTCTATTAACCTACCACAATATTATAAATAAAATAGTTATTTATATCTTGAGAGAATTTTTTACTTGGATTCAGAATTCGATATTACTTCCCGTGAAGTCTTTCTCATCTCGATAAATGTTTCAGTTTTCTGTACTCCTTCGATCCTTCCCACTTTTTCAGATATGATTTGATGCATTTCATCTAAAGAACGAGCAGTCATAGTTACCAGCACATCAAATCTTCCAGTAACTTCGGCTACTTCTCTGACCTCGGGAATTTTAAAAAGCTCTCCAAGTACATTATCCCTTAATTTAGAATCCATGGTAATTCCAGTTAGTGCTTTAACATTAAAACCTAAGGCTTCATCATTTATTACAATTGTAAATTTCTTAATCAAACCTCTCTTCACAAGTCGCTTGATTCTGCTATAAACTACAGAGGAATTGATATTAATTTTTTTTGAAAGCCTGGGAACAGATATACTTGCATCCTTTGACAACTCGCTTAATATTTTGAGATCAAGATCGTCAATTCTTCCCATAAATTTCAAAATATACTATTTTTTCGTGGTTAATAAATGTATAATTTTTATTTTTGTTATAAAGTTTGTTTATTTTTAAAAAAATTTATATAATTTTTTTTGTTTTAAACAACTCAGCTAGTAGTACTGCTCCTTTTGCCGAACCCATTTTTTCGTTGTGAGTCAGTAAAACGTACTTTATCCCATTGTTGAACACTGAATCCTTTCTTAATCTACCTACCACTGTAGTCATACCGTTGTTGATTTCTCTGTCAACCCGGGGCTGAGGTCTTGTTGGATCATCATTGACAACAATGTAATCTCGTGGAGCAGCAGGAAGATTCTTGATTGATACATTCTCAGAAAATTCCATCATTTTCTTCTTAACGGATGAGGGATCTGCATTCTCAATTGTCTCTACAAAAACCACCTCAGTATGACCATCAGATACTGGTACTCTAGTACAGGTGCAACTGACTTTTACATCATTAACAGAGATTTCTTTAGATTCTTTATCATATTTGCCCAATATTTTTTTGGTTTCTATTTGAACTTTTTCTTCCTCTTTAGGAATGTATGGAATGACATTGTCTAATATATCCAAAGCAATAACGCCAGGAGACCTACCTGCTCCAGACAATGCTTGCATAGAGGTCATAAAGACACTTTTCACTCCAAAACTATCGATCAAAGGTTTTAGAGTAATTGCGAGTCCGGTAGTAGTGCAATTTGGCATTGGGGCGATAAAGCCTTTCCACTGACGCTCCTCCTGTTGCTTTTTTAAAAGGTCGGTGTGGTCATCATTAATTCCAGGTATCAAGATGGGAACATCGTTTTCATATCTAAAAGCAGCAGCTGTACTAATAACAGGAACATGAGCAGCGAGCTTTGGCTCGATTATTTGTGCATCATCAGATTCCAATGCAGTAAAAATCAAATCAAAATCCTTTGGATTTATGTCGTCAAATTTGGATATGGTCTTATCTCTAACATATTCTGGGATTTGTTCTCGATTATGCCATTTTAATATACCTGACTGAGGATCTCTGATTGCGTCCACATATTTTTTGCCGGCAGATCTTTCAGAAGAGACAACATGAGTTAAATTAAACCAAGGATGTTTGTCAAGTGCAACCACAAATTCTTGACCAACAGCGCCAGTTGAACCGATTAACGCTACTTTTAACATATTGAAATGGTTAGAAATAAAACAATTAATAATCCTTTTTAAAAAGTAAAAAAACAAAAACTAAAACTATTATACAATGTGTGAAAAGATCTTTTCATACTAAAAAAAAAGGTAAAAAATCATCCGATTGAAACGACATTGCAACATTGTGTCCATGGTGGAATCTACTCTGTAAAAAATCATAAGAATATAAGAATAGATTTTAGTTCAAACATAAATCCTCTAGGAATTTCCAAGAAAGTTTTTGAAAAATTAAAAACCAATATCAAACTCGCGTATATTTATCCGGATCCAAAATGCACTGAATTGAAAAAAAAGATAATAGAGTATACCGATTGTGAGTTTGATCTTGACGTTAATGAGAATTTAATAACGGGAAATGGCGCCACAGAATTGATACATTATTTTGCCGCTGCGTTTGTCCGAAAAAAAACATTGATTCCAACACCCACATTTTGTGAATATGAGCTTGCTGCAAAACGCAGGAAATCAAAATTGGTTTTTGTACGGCCTCTTGACAATAACTTTCAAATTGATTCAGACTCCATTGTGAAGATAGCAAATAGTCCGGACAAAGAAATAGGATCAGTATTCTTATGCAATCCAAATAACCCTACAGGAAAGTTTTTCAGAAAAGAAATATTAGAAATATTAGAAAAAATTGATAAAAAGATCTCAATCCTGCTGGACGAATCCTACGTTGAATTTGCCGATACTAAAAAGGAAAACGACAATAGCTATTTTATTAATCAAATAAAGGATTTCAATAATTTGGTGATCTTAAGATCGCTTACAAAAACATTTGGTTTAGCAGGTTTGAGAGTAGGCTATGCGGTATCAACCAAAGAGAATATTCACAAATTGAGTAACAATTTGATTAGCTGGAACGTAAATGGATTAGCCCAGGTTGCAGCCATAGAAGCACTAAAAGACAAAGCTCATATTAAAGCAGCAAGGAGAAACAATATCTCCGAAAAGAAAAGGATTTTCAAATCGCTTAAGAAAAACAGAAAATTAAGAGCAATTCCAAGTGATGTCAATTTTTACCTGATCGAGATACTAAATGAGAAAACATCCACAGAACTAACCAGCAAATTATTAATAAAGAACGAGATCTTTGTGAGAGATTGCAAGAGTTTTAGAGATATGAATGACAAATTTATTAGAGTAGCCATCAAAACTCCGAAAGAAAATAATGTCCTTTTAGAGTCATTGGAAGGAGCACTTTGAAATCAAAGCTGTTGATGATTCAGGGAACGTCCTCTGGAGCTGGCAAAAGTATGCTGGTTACTGCACTGTGTAGAATTTTGACCAACAAAGGATTCAAAGTAGCTCCCTTCAAGTCCCAAAACATGTCCTCATTTACGCACAAAATAGAAAATACAGATAAAGTGATAGCAAATGCTCAGGCGATTCAGGCCCTGGCAAGTAGAGCGATTCCTGAGTCTAACATGAACCCAATATTATTAAGGCCAATAGGTAACAACAGGAGCAGGGTATATGCAAACGGTGAATTCTTGTCAGTAATGGAAGCTAAAGAATACTATTCGGATTTTGTTCTTGATAAAGGTTTGAGGATAGCATTGGATGCATTCAGAGAATTGAGAAGGAAATACGAAATAATAATATTGGAAGGAGCAGGCTCACCTGCTGAAATAAATATACAAAAATACGATATTGCTAATATGATTTTTGCAAAAAAAGTAAATGCACCGGTAATCTTGGTTTCAGATATTGAACGTGGAGGATGTTTCGCTAGTATTTTAGGTACAATGATGTTGTTAAAACCATCACATCACCAATTAGTAAAGGGAGTTATAATTAACAAATTTCGTGGAGACAATACAATATTACTCCCAGCAATAAAAAAGATCCAACCAAAAATATCAAAACCATTTTTAGGTATCATTCCTAAAATAGATCACAATATACCTAAAGAGGACTCTCTGGACAGGGATAGTAATGACAATAAACAAAGACAAGCTCAGAAGGAGGGGAAAGAAAACAAAAACAAGAGGACATTTACTCGAGCAATCAAGAAAAACGACAAGGCATTTGATCATCAACAAGTGACAGATCAATCAGATTTAGACGCAGATATTAGTAGGTTTGCAAAAAAAGTAGAATCTTCAATCAATATAGATTATATCCTAAAAAAAATAATAAGATAAAAGAATCAAGCCATGCCACTTGAAATCATAACAGAAATCATATCAATCTTATTTATAGCAACTTTAATAGACATCGTTTTAGGCGAACCGCCAAATAGAATACATCCCGTTGTACTTATTGGCACAATCATAAGCTTCTTTACTAAAAGGATAAAGTATGCATCAAGGAATAGAAAAGAGAAAGAGAAAGAAAATTTTGAAAAGGTGATGGGATCGATATTAGCATTAGGATTAACAGCCACGGTTACCTTAATAATCTATTATATTAGTATACAATCACTTTTTTTAATGGGCACCATTTTTTTTGTCATAGTATCTGCAGCATTGTTAAAAACAACATTTTCCATAAGAGCTATGGACTACCATATCAAAGAGATCTTGGTTGAATTGGACCAAAATGACTTGGTTAAAGCCCGCAAAAATTTGTCAAAAATTGTCAGTAGAGACACACAAAAGCTATCAGAGTCCAGTATTCTATCAGCATGTATTGAATGTGTAGCAGAAAGCTTTGTAGATGGTATACTCTCTCCACTATTCTATTATAGTCTATTAAGCATTCCAGGTTCTATGATGTATAGGACTATTAACACATTAGATTCTATGATCGCTTACAGAGATGGCTACCATGATAAAGTGGGATGGATGTCAGCTAAACTTGATACAATCATAAATGCCATACCTGCACGGTTATCATCAGTTTTTTTGATTATCTCCATGATGGCTTTGGGCCAAGATTGGAAAAATGCAATAAAAATATTTAAAAGAGATCACCAAAATACTGAAAGTTTCAATGCGGGTGTACCAATGTCAATTATGGCTGGGGGATTGAATATTCAGTTAGAGAAGATTGAATATTATAAATTAGGAGATTTGAAAGAACAACTTACTATCCAAAAATGCAAAACATCCTTAAAAATAACCAAGTTAGCGACACTGATATTCATGTTCAGTTTTCTAATTCCTGTTATTATAATTTTGAACTATTTTGATTGGTGGATAATATTATTTGGTATTTAAAAGCATTCTAGGAATCATATCATTTTTAACAATAATACCTATTGGAAAATTCGATAAGAGCTACGGTTTAGAGAACATATCAAAGAAAATGTTCCTGTTCCCTTTTGTTGGTCTATTAATAGGACTTTTAACTATACCTGTAGTATTAATATCCTTTTATTTATTTAATCAATTTGTATCTGCATTCATAGTAACAATTTTTCTAATAGTCTTAACAGGCATCCATCATACTGACGCTCTCGCAGATTTTGCCGATGGTATTATGGTAAGAGGAAGCAAAGAAAAGAAATACAACGTAATGCATGATCCAAGGATTGGATCGGCTGGAACCGTCGCAATTTCAGGATATGTTATTGGAATGGTAATAGCAATTTCTTCAATTACAGGTTTAGACAGATTAATGATTGCAATAATTATCTCTGAAATCATGTCGAAATATTCTATGGTATTGCAATCACATTATTGTGAGTCAGCTTGGAATGGATATAGTTCATTGTTTACAAAAAATATGAAGTCAAAAAAGAAAATGGCAATCGCAACAATCACAACTATAGTATTAATAATTTTGGTAGTTTTGATTTCAAATATGAGTATGATGGGTTTACAAATATTTATTGTAGGAATTATTTGTTGCTTGATAGTCATTTATATTTCAAAGAAGAACTTTGGAGGAATTACAGGAGACGTAATGGGAGCAACAAACGAGATAGTAAGGCTGTGTTCACTCTTGTCTCTGACATAAAAATCTAGTTTATTGTAGAGTAAAATGCAGGTAGATCAAAAAAAATAAGAGATTGTTGACAAGCGCACATATACAGACTGATTAGTTATTTTAACAATTAGCAAGTTAGGAAGAACAGTAAAATCAAATAGGAATTCAATAAAAGAGTGTATGGAATGATAAGGGAGCAAATTTTATTAGCTGGCAAACTAACAAAAATCAAATCGACAAATAAGAGAGAGAAATGATTAGTTGCGTTCTAATGTGTGGAGGAATAGGAAGTAGACTGAATGCAGGTTTAACAGTCAAAGTAGAAAAACCCCTCTTAGAGTTGAATAATAGGTCGCTGATAGAACATATGATAAGTACAGTACAGAATTCAAAAAAGAACTTTAAGATATATGCTGCAGTGAGTAAGAATACAAAGAAAACCAAAGAGTTCCTAAAAAGCAGATACTGTAATGATATAACA